>DATGCB010000477.1:0-4537 GCA_035312365.1 Eudoraea sp.
ACAGGTATTTCAGCATTTTCCGGGGTTTGTGGTATTTGTAGAATGCCCCATAAATAAGGTTGACACCAACTGTTCCCAAGGTTTCCTGTTGTAGCCTGGCTTCGTTTTGCTTAAAGCGTACGTGAAGCACTATTTCATCAAATTCTTTCTGCTGGGGATCCAGTTGAAACCGAATGCCAAGCCAGCCGTGCCCCTTATATCGCTTTGAAAAGTCGATGGTTGCCACCGTGTTGGCATATGCAAAAAAGAGCCGGTCCGGATGCTCATCACGGCTAATACGCTCTTCCATAAGCTTCATTTCATGGGAAAGCATGCGCTTTAGCCTGTCCTGTGTAACATATCTACCGTCCTTTTCAACACCGTAGATGGCATCGCTGAATGCCTTGTCGTAAGCGCTCATGGCCTTGGCAATGGTCCCTGAAGCGCCACCAGATCTGAAAAAATGCCTTGCTGTCTCCTGTCCGGCCCCTATTTCCGCAAACGTACCATAGATATCAGGGTTTAAATTTATCCGAAGTGTCTTTGCCTTGATCGAAGGGATGTTTTCAAAAGCAAAATCTCTATTTAATACAGAAGACATGGTATACCTTTTATAGTAGGCAAAGTTAATAAGATTGGGTAATGTAGTAAATAAATAAGTTATAAATTTGAAATAAATAGATGAGGGGTTGAAAATTACTTTTTTGGGTACCGGAACATCTCAGGGGATCCCCGTTATAGGTAGCACGCATCCGGTCTGTCAGAGCTCAAATCCAAAGGACAAAAGACTACGGGTTTCCGTGCTTATTTCGTGGGGGACCTTTAACTTTGTGATCGATTGCGGCCCGGATTTCAGACAACAAATGCTTACCCATAAGGTTTCAAGACTCGATGGTATTCTTTTTACCCACGAGCATGCGGACCATACCGCCGGGATTGATGATATACGCCCCTTTTTTTTCAGACAGGGAGACATCCCTATTTACGCTCATGAAAGAGTGGTGAGGTCCCTTGGCAGGAGGTTTGATTACATTTTTGCCGCCAACGACCGCTATCCGGGCGCCCCTGCGGTCCGGGTAAACCTGGTAAAAAATAATACCCCTTTTCCTATAGGAGATCTTCAGGCCACTCCAATAGAAGCGTACCACAACAGGTTGCAGGTCTTCGGATATCGGATCGGGGATTTTGCGTACCTGACGGATGTGAAAACCATAAATAATAAAGAAATAGATAAATTAAAAGGAGTTAAAGTATTATCTGTCAATGCTTTAAGAAAAGAAGCTCACCATTCACATTTTAACCTGGAAGAAGCGATAGAATTCGTGTTGAAGGTGCGCCCGGAGCTTACCTATTTAACGCATATCAGCCACCGTATGGGCTTCCACGAGGAAGTGGAAAAAAAATTGCCAAAAGGCGTACATTTGGCCTATGATAATTTAGTTGTAAGCATTTGAAATATATTGATTCATTCCGTTGAATAAAGGAGTGTAAATGATATGCTATAAACAACCAATAATGCGGTCCTATGAAAAAAAATATATACTTATATCTCTTTATTTTTGCAACCTTGATTGCCCTGTACTTATTTGTCAGCAGCAACAACAAGGTGAATGATCTTGATGCCAGGCTGGACACCAGGGAAACCAGCGTCACGGCATTACGCGATTCCCTGACAAACGCCCGTATGGCCGTCCTTGACATGCAATATTTTTCCCTTGAAAACAATGATGACGCGCTGGCGTACTACGAGCACCTCAATATTAAGGATCCCTCACGCTATATTGCAGACAAGCTCCTGGAAACCAACGAGCAAAAAGGAGACAACCCCCTGATCCCTTATGAAGGGATGGAAAGTGATTTTAAGATCAATAAGATCAAGATCCTCAACCATCAATGGATTGTGGCCGACTTTTCGGACGGCAAATACTGGGGTGAATTATTTTTGAAGTACGAGTTAAAAGATGATTTGGGAGTGGATTTTACACTGATGGATCATTTGTTGTACACCCGGAGTCATTAGGGTTGCTTTGATTCATTATATCCGGTAAAAGAAATGAAGAGAACTACTCATCGGCCCGTTTGCGGCTACCCCTTACGGCCATGTTCAGGAACACCGATCATACCGCAGGTAAAAATTAGCTTAACGCCTTTTCTAACCATTTTTTAAAGGCATGAAAATTCTGAGGGGATACCCCGTGTCCAACAGGGAATTCTTCATATACAAAATCGATCTTCAGTTTCTTCATAAATTCAGGGGCCCGTTGAGCCCATTCAGGGGGAATCACCATGTCTACCTGCCCGTGGGAGGCATACACTTTTAAATGGCTAAATTCTTTTTCCTCAAAGCCTGGGACAAGGATTTTCTCATCAATATATCCGCTTAAGGCTATCAATTGTTTTATCTTCTCTGGATAGGACAATACGACGGAATAACAGAGTACCGTACCCTGGCTAAATCCCAGGAGGGTAATATTTCCGCTATCGAGATGATAGGCCTCACAGGCTTCATCAATAAAAAGAAGTATTTTATCCCTTGAAGCTTTTGCCTGGGCCTGGTCTGTCCACTTGCCATAGGAAGCGTCAAAATCAATGGTGTACCAGGCATTGCCAAAAGGCTCCATGGGGTAGGGGCCCCTGGCAGAAATTACACAGAGTTGTTCAGGAAGTTCGGGAGCAAAGGAAAAAAGATCCTCCTCATTGCTGCCATAGCCATGAAACAAAAAGATCACAGGGGGTTTTCCATCTGTCAGGGAGGATGGTCGGATAATGTGATACAGGGATAAAGGAGCTGTCGTCATCCTATGGTATAAAGGTAAACCACTCCTGGAAGTACGGCCCCAGTACCGGCACTGGTTGTTTTTTGTTGTTCAGTGCACCCAGGAAGCCGTAGAACCATAGCACGGTGTAAAAAATGTAGAGGCCATACCAGGCATATTTATTAAACCAGACACTTAAAAAAATGGCACATCCGATAAAGACCAGGTGCAGCCCGAAGGCCTGCCTGGTATGAAAACGCGCAAATTCGTTCCTGGGCTCTATATTCATTGTAATCGCGATTAAAGATCCAACCATGGTCATATAGGCGACAATGGCCGTAGTCTTTCCTTCTTTTACGTCATCCATGTTGATTGAACTGTTTGCTCCGGAAAAGAAAGGCTGGTCTAACCTCCAATATTTCCAATGAGGGGCAATGGTTCTGCCTTTCCGTTCATGGCATTTATGATTCCTAAAATAGCGAGAATCCACGCTGCCCATCCAAGATAACCAAAAAAGCCAACTCCGGTGGTTACCACCAATATGATGGCCACAAAATAAAGTACGATTCCAAGGATCCAGACCCTGAGAGATTGCCCGATATGGAATTTCGTGAATTCGTTTTTTTTGTCATTGTTAACAATAAAAGCAATCAGCAGGCCGATCAAAGTTATGTAACTGATGGCTGCCATGGTTTTCCCCTGATCAATAGTGTTCTGGTCCATAAATATTTGGTTTAAGATTATTATCTTTTTTTAAATATAATTAAATTTTCAACTGGTTGCCCACTACCACGCCATAGGCACATCCTTTGAGCTGCCGTCCCAGGAAAGCGCTATTTTTAGAGGTACTCAACACCTGTGCTTCAGAAAACTCATAGCTGCCCTCAGGGTTGAATAAGGCTAAATTGGCAACCTGACCCTCTTGAATGCCAAGCGGTGGAATCCCATATCGCTCCCGTCCCCTTGTCAGGAATCCTACCGCAGTTTCCATGCCGAAGACCTGGTTCAAAACCCCAAAAGCACTTTCAAGCCCGACGGTGCCAAAACCGGCATTGTCAAATTCAACCTGCTTCTCTTCAATGGCCATGGGTATATGATCCGTGGTGACGAAATCTATTATCCCTGAATTCAGGCCCTTCCGTAAGGCCTTTGCGTCTTTTTCCGTCCTTAAGGGTGGCATTACCTTAAAATTACTTTCAAAATCCTGAAGCACCTCGTCTGTAAAATATAGATTGTGAATCGCTACGCTACAACTTACATCCAGGCCTTTTTTCTTCGCTTCTGAAATTAGTTCAACGGCACCGGCAGATGAAATCGTAGGAATATGCAATGCCCCTCCCGTGTATTCCAGAATGAACAAATCTCTCGCAATCTGGAGGGTCTCGGCCAGGACGGGAACCCCTTTCAGGCCCAGTTTCGTAGAAACAGCCCCTTCATTGACAATTCCCTTTCCCGCCATGAGGGGATCCATCGGAAATGAGTGGACCAATCCCTTAAAATTCTGGGCATATAGCAGGGAGATCTTCAACAGATTGGAATTCCTCAAAGGAGATTTAAAATCATAAAATCCGACGGCTCCCGCATTTTTCATGTCGTATAACTCCGCCATAACTTCTCCTTCTCCTTTAATGGTAAGCGACCCAAGCGGATGTAAGGCCGTAGCCGCCCCCTGTGCGGCATTCCTGAGAAAAACAATATCCCCGCTGCTATCGGGAACCGGATTGGTATTCGGGTTGAGGACAATGTCGGTAAAGCCGCTCCGGGATGCTGTGAATAATCCGTTTGCAATGGTTTCCCGTTCC
>DATGCB010000478.1:0-3613 GCA_035312365.1 Eudoraea sp.
GCCTCCCAATAGGTGAACGCGTGTGCAGTACCGTTGTTGACCAGGTTCCCGAAAAGTCGGGTTTTGGCAGGGCTTCGGATCGGGGTCCCAGCGATCCCCGGTCGGTTCTCGTATAAGTGGCCACCGGGACTCCGGTGCCCCGCGGTGGCGGAATATAAGGGTCGGCTGCGTCACCGGGGATCCTGGGATAAACTTTCAAACTGTTTTCGTAATCCCGCACGATGCTGTCCATGATACCAGCAACCCAGGGATAGAAATCCTTAACATCAACTTCTTCCCTCGGATCTACCCTGAGATCGTAAAGGCGGACCAGGTTATCCGGTTCTGCATCGGGTACTTCGGTTTTAAAGTCGTACCAAAACTTCCAGTCTTTCCACTTCACAGCCATTACATGGCCTTCCCTTGCCACAAAAATAGCGCTTTGCCGATTTGAACCAGCCTGCTTACCTTCCAAAAATGGGAGCTGGTTCACACCGTCAATCACCCGGTCCCCGGGCATTCTATCCGGGGTACCGGCGGCGGCAATAAGGGTAGGAAACAGATCCACCTCATGGAACATTTCACCGGTTACCTGTCCAGGGGCAATACGCCCGGGCCACCGAATAACACAAGGTGTTCGTATGCCCCCTTCCATAGCAGAGTTATAATATCCCCTCCACGGGCCGGGGGAACCCCTCCAGGGCCTTCTCATTTCCGCACCGTTATCAGTGCACCAGATCACAAGCGTATTTTTTTCTATCCCCAGGTGTTCCAGGGATTTTAGGATCATCCCCACATTGTGATCTACATCTGCCATGGCATCCCCGATATCGCCGGCCCCTGTGGTACCTGCCATATCGGGATGTGGCAGGGAAGGAAAATGGACCTGGGTCATGGGGTAGTACAAAAAAAACGGGGTCTCTTTTTTTACATTCTTTTCCATAAATGCAATACCTCTCTCGGCTGCTTCACGGTCAATGGTGCGTCTGGTTTCGAGATCATAAGGTTTTACTTTGTGGGATCGTTGCCCGGAAATACCCTCCCAAATATGTGGGACGGGGTACCTGTCAGGGTCAAAGTCCTCAAAGGAGCTGAACTGGGCGGTGTGGCTGGTACCGGGAATCCCGTACCACTCGTCAAAACCCTGATGGGTTGGTTCCCTTTTTCCCTCCCAATCGGGACCGCCTGCATGCCATTTGCCAAAAAGGGCTGTCGCATACCCAAGTGATTTCAATGATTCGGCCATGGTGTGTTCCCAAAGTGTCATCCCTGACGCATAACCGGTTCCCGTTCGAACGGCGTATCGCCCCGTTAAAATCGCAATGCGCGATACCACACATGAATACTCAACATTAAAGTTGGTAAGGCGGATGCCCTCCTTTCCTATACGGTCTATATTGGGGGTAGGTACCCCGCGCGCACCACCGTAGGCGCCTACTTCACCAACCCCCAAATTGTCGGGAAAAATTAGTACAATGTTAGGCCTTTCCTGCGCCCCGGCAGGGGTACTGAGGATCAGGGCAAGGGCGAGGCCTGCCAGAAGTCTTAAAGTACACATCCTTTGAGTTTTTCCTGTAAGGTACAAAGTTTAAGGCCAAACACGAAGCCCTGGCAGGGTGACAAACGAAAATGCAATAACCCCTAGCCTAAACTCGCCAGGCTCTTTTCAAGTGTTTCTATCTTGGCCTCCGCATCGGCCTGCTTTTTGCGTTCAATGGCAATGACTTTTTCGGGTGCATTGTTGACAAAACGTTCGTTGGAGAGTTTCTTTTGCACAGATTGCAGGAACCCTTTGGTATACCGGAGTTCTTCTTCAATTTTTTTGATCTCGGATTCAATATCAATCGCTCCCCCGATCGGTATGAAGTATTCATTGCTTTTCACTCTGAAGGACAGGGCCCCTTCTACGGCATCCTCCACATAGGAAATACCGGAAACATTACAGAGTTTCTGTATCACCGGGTCCCAGTCGGAGGAGATCCCCTCTTCATTCAACAAAAGAAGTTCCAATGGTTCTTTTAAGGGAATGTTCTTTTCCTTTCGGATGGTACGGATCCCGGCGATGACCCCTGCGGTAAAATCGAACCCCCGGATGAGCTTTTTATCGGCCCTGCCTGTATCGGGCCAGGCAGCAATTACGAGTGCTTCTTCCGGGCTGCGATCCGTAATGTGCTGCCACACTTCCTCTGTCAGGAAGGGCATAAAAGGGTGCAACAATTTGAGATTATTCTCAAAAATACGGATGATGGCATCGAAAGTTACACGATCTATCGGCTGTTGATACGCTGGCTTTACAATTTCAAGCAGCCAGGAACTATAATCCTCCCATACCAGTCTGTAAGTCGCCATCAGGGCATCTGAAATGCGGTATTTGCCGAAGTGATCTTCAATATCTGACAGGGTCTGGTTGAATCTGGCATTAAACCAGGCAATCCCCAGTTTTGAGGCTTCGGGCTGCGGCAAATCAGCCACCTCCCACCCTTTTAGCAGGCGGAAGCCGTTCCAAATTTTATTGGCAAAGTTTTTACCCTGTTTACAAAGATCCTCATCAAACATCAGGTCATTCCCTGCCGCAGAACTCAATAAGAGGCCAACCCGTACCCCATCAGCTCCATACTCCTCGATCAGTTGTAAGGCATCGGGGGAATTTCCAAGTTGTTTAGACATCTTACGCCTCTGCTTATCCCGTACCAGGCCGGTGAAATAAACATTTTCAAATGGCCTTGCCTTCCGGAACTCATAGCCGGCTACGATCATCCGTGCCACCCAGAAGAAAATAATATCCGGCCCGGTGACCAGGTCGCTGGTCGGATAGTAATAATTAACCTCTTCATTGTCTGGCTCCAGAATACCCCTGAATACACTTATGGGCCACAGCCAGGAGGAAAACCAGGTATCCAGGACATCTTCATCCTGCTTTAAATCCCCAAGCGTCAATGACTCTGCAGCCGCCCTCCGGCTGGGTTCAGGGTGACCCCTTAGTTTCTCCCTGGCTTTTTCCAGGGCCACTTTTTTTGTTTCGGCCACCACAAAATCATTTTCCCCGTCCCCAAAGTAATAGGCCGGGATTTGCTGGCCCCACCATAGTTGGCGGGAAATATTCCAATCCCGTATATTTTCCATCCAGTGCCTGTAGGTGTTTTCAAATTTTTTCGGGTAAAGCTTCACCTCTTTTGTTTTCAGCACAGCGTCCAGGGCGGGTTTCGCCAGCGTCTCCATTTTAAGGAACCACTGGTCAGACAACCTGGGTTCTATGACGGCCTTGGTCCGCTCCGAAGTTCCGACTTTGTTTATGTACGGTTCCGTTTTGGTTAAAAAGCCCTTTTTTTCCAGTTCCTGAACTATTTCTTTACGAACGGTAAACCGGTCCTTTCCCTGATAATGCAGGCCATACGAGTTTAAGGTCGCGTCCGGATTAAAGATATCAATGAACTCAAGATGGTGTTTGTCCCCGAGCTGCTTGTCATTTTCATCATGTGCCGGTGTAACTTTCAGGCAACCCGTACCAAATTCCCTGGTAACGTACTCATCTTCAATGATAGGAATGGACCGGCCACAGATGGGTACAATTACCTTTTTTCCTTTCAGGTGCCGGTAACGTTCATCCTCCGGGTGAATACAAACCGCAGTATCC
>DATGCB010000479.1:0-3846 GCA_035312365.1 Eudoraea sp.
CCGGATTTCTTCATCATCAACTTTCACCTTTTTGATGATCCAGCTACATTCCTTTAAAATTTCTCTCAGAGAATCCGGGGGTGTATTGAACAGATCACATACGCTGTGCATGATAATCTTATTACCGCCTTCGGCATAAAGCTTTATTACGCCTTCTCCAAGTTCGTATACATACCATTCAAGGTTAAAATCAACCAGTACATCAAACTCGAGCTTCACCAATACCTTGTGCTCGGCAACCCTTGTGCTCCAGGTTCCGGTAAGGACATTCCCTATTCTGTCTTTGACAATAACGGCACCATCTTCAGAGAATGCGATGAAATACTCAAAATACTGATCGGTTTGGTTAACCTCATCGCGTACTACTTCATTAATTAACCATGGGCATTCCACCAATAGGTTTTCCAGACGCTCCTGGGTAAAATCGTCATCATTATGATCATTATCATCGTCTTCGTCACAGGCATCTTTGGCCAATTCAATGGCATTTGCCAATTCGGCATTGCTGTCTACAAGTACCTCCGTACCATCGTATAATTTAAGCGCTACAGGGTAATCAATGCTTATCAGGTCATTTTCACCCAATTCGGTAAAAAATCTTCTCATTTCCAGATCACTGTTTACGGTTACCGTACCTGTCTGTTCCGCATTGATATCGAACGTATACAATGTGATGGGGTAAATAAAATCGATACACTCTATATCATCATCATTACCGCCTTCAACACATTCCTCAGCCAGTGCGCGCAGGTCCTCAATTCCGTTGATGACCACTTCATGATAATCCCCCATGGTAACGGTTACCGGGAAAATAATGTCGAGAATATCATCATCATTTTCAAAAGAATCAATAATTTCTTCAATGGAATTAATGTCCTCCTTTGAATCGATGGTGATCTCTATTCCGTTGACGTGAACCGTATACGGAAAACGGATGGCAAAACAACTTGCGCCATCCACAATGTTGTCATATGACCCATCGTTGGAAGACGTATTTTCAATAAGTTTTGCAGTAGATGAATTTGCCAAAATGGTTTCCTCGTCATTAGCGTCCGGTAAAGGTTCGAACTCCGATTGACAGGAAGTAAAAGTCAGCGCCGACATAAGTAGTAATGCGGTCACTGAATAATTAAAAAACTTTTTCATAACGATTTGGATTTTTTTGTTCGTACATCTCTAAAACAATTATCTTTTAAAATACCCTACCCTTTTATTAAATATATTTAAAATATCTTTGGGCAAAGCATTGATTTCAACCAGGATAATATGGACAACGTATGTGAGGAACAGGTGTTCAGTTCTCTCTTTAAGGCTAATTCCAAAACGGTATTTAATTATATATATTATAAGTTCGGTAATGAAGAAAAAGCTTATGACGCTGTACAGGAAGCATTTGTGAAGCTATGGGAGAACTGTGAAAAGGTTAGTCCGGAAAAGGCAAGGTCCTATGTTTATAAGGTGGCGAACAATTTGTACCTAAATGTTATAAAGGCCGAAAAAGTACGATTAAAATACGCTGATAAGTCGAACCCCACGACGCATGAATCGCCGGAATATGTTTTAGAAGAAAAGGAATTCAAAGATAAATTGGACAGGGCTTTGGACAGTTTACCCGAAAACCAGCGTACCACCTTTTTGCTCAATCGGATAGATGGTAAAAAATATGCGGAAATCGCTGAAATGGAGGGGGTGAGTGTAAAAGCCATAGAAAAAAGGATGCATTTGGCCTTAAAGGCACTCAGGGACCGGATAGATGGAATTTAACGCCGGCGGGTGGTATTCAGAAAATAGAAATTAGAAACAACAATATAATAGGGAATAAAATATACGTGGTGAACAACCGTCAGCAAATAGGGTTCCTGGTGTATACAGCACACTGCCAACGGGTAAGGTAGGGTTTTTTGGTTGTAAATTGTTATAATGATGTAAAGCTAGAAATCATGAAAGAGAATTATTTAGCAAAGTGGCTTAACAACGAACTGACAGAGGCAGAATTGGCAGCTTTTGAGAAAACAGCCGAATACGCCACCTATAAAAAAATCCTTGCCGTTTCCGATGAGATGGATGCGCCGGATTTTAATATTGAGAAAGCCCTCGAAGACCTCAGAAAGCGACAGCCTGAAAAAGAAACCAAAGTGATTACCTTGAACCCCATGCGTAAGATCATGAGGATCGCTGCGGCCATCGCCGTAATCTTTGTGGTTTCGTATTTCTATTACAATTCTCTTGATGAGACCATCTCCACGCAATATGCGGAGCGTACCGAAGTGACCCTTCCGGATGCCTCTGAAATTGTTTTAAATGCCGATTCTGAAATAACCTATAGTGAAAGAAAATGGGATGAAAAGCGAAATATAGCCCTGGATGGGGAAGCATTTTTCAAAGTTGCCAAGGGTAATAAATTTACGGTCACTACAGAAGATGGCCATGTAACTGTGCTTGGCACCCAGTTTAATGTGGAAAACAGGAAAGGATTTTTTGAGGTGACCTGCTACGAAGGATTGGTAAGTGTTACTTATAATGGAAAGGAAACAAAATTACCGGCCGGTACTTCTTTTCTGGCTATCGGAGGTAAAATTCAGGCGGCTGATGACCCTAATTCATCGCTTCCCTCCTGGATGAATAATGAAAGTTCTTTTAAGAGTATTCCCCTGGCCTATGTGCTGGATGAATTACAACGGCAGTACAATGTAAAGGTGGAAACCCAAAATGTTGATCTTGAACAACTTTTTACAGGCACTTTTAGCAACACAAACATAAATTTGGCGTTACAGAGTATTAGTACTCCCTCTCAAATTAAGTTTAAATTAGAGGAGAACAAAGTGCTGTTCTATGCCGAAAACACACCTTAAACGTGTTATTTTATTTCTTTTGTTGCTCATGTCCGTCCATTTTCTGGGGCGGGCACAGGAGCCTGATACGGGCACGGTAATAAACCTGATTACTTATATTCAACAACTTGAGAACGAATTTGACGTAAAATTTTCCTATGCAGATGAAGATTTACGACCGATTAGCATCAACACACCTCAAAGCTCGTCCCTGGATAGCATTCTGGAGGACATCGAGAACCAGACGCAACTCACCATAAATAAGCTCAGTGACCGCTATTATACGCTCTCAAAGGACAGTATGGTAGATATCTGTGCGCTGGTATTAGACAATTTTGAGGAGAATACGGTAACCGGTGCCTCCATTGAGGTAGTGGGTAGCGGTATTGCCACGATCACCGACCTGGATGGTTCGTTTTACCTTCAAAATATCCCGAGAAATGCGTCGATCCGTATAAAACATATAGGCTTTAAGACCAGATACGTTACCGCCGAAGAACTATTAAGCCGAAACCCCTGCAAGACCATAGCCCTGGCGATCTTTTACCAGCAATTAGAGGAAGTGGTTGTCTTTAAATTCCTTACGACAGGGCTCAGCAAGGAATTTGATGCCAGTGTACTGCTTAATACCAAGGATTTTGGCATATTGCCGGGGCTTACGGAACCCGATGTACTCCACACAGTGCAGGCATTGCCGGGCATTAAAAGTATTGATGAGACGGTTTCGGATATTAACATCCGGGGGGGTACCAACGACCAGAACCTCATTCTATGGGATGGAATTAAAATGTATCAATCCGGACACTTTTTCGGGCTGATATCCGCCTTCAACCCTTACCTGACGGACGAAGTGACTATTATTAAAAATGGCACAAGTGCACAATACGGCGATGGGGTAAGTGGAATTATCAATATGCAAACCAAGAACAGGGTCGAAGGACAATATTTCGGGGGAGCGGGCTTTAACCTTATCAGTGGTGACCTATACGGCCATATGCCCATTACCGATAAAATG
>DATGCB010000480.1:0-8727 GCA_035312365.1 Eudoraea sp.
ATAAATCAACTACCCCCGGAATCACGGTTATTAATTCATTTTAAATGGGTGCTTGTGGCGCTATGTCATGCCATCAGAAATTAGGGCTTATCCGGATTCAATGTCAGGTTCGCTGGCCTTTCCGGCCCTGATCGCGATTTATGAAAGGATCCTTTCTACTTCTAAATGGAAAAAACGAAGTATGATTAATAATATGTAATATTTAAGCATCTTTAAATTAACAATTTATATAGTTATATTTAACTTATTAGATTAAATGAACAGGAGGTCACGATCAAGGATTTTTACTTTATTCGAACCCCGGCCAGTACTGTTTTACCTTGTCCCTCAAAAAAGTCACACTCCGCTCTAGCTGGTCCATACCGTCCACCCCGTCTTCTATACTGATCCATCCGTCAAAACCAACCCGCTTTAGTTCTGAGAAAATCGCATCATAGTCATTCAGGCCCTGGCCAATTTCGCCGTGGCGAAGTCGTTTTGCATATCCCAAAGCGCCACTTTCTTCTTTCCGAAGATCTTCGATCGTACCCTCTATCAAATAACGGTCACTTGCATGCATCGTTACAACACTACCGGAGATCCTGTATAACAATTCCAGGGGGTCTTCCCCGGCCAGAAAGGCATTGCTGGGATCGTAATTAACCCCAAAGTTGGGGTGGTTAATGGAACTCACTAATTGACAAAAGATATCACCCTGCTGCGCAAATTCCGGATACTCCCAAAAATCGTCCTTATAATGGTTTTCCAGGATCAGGGTAATGCCCAGGCCGGTAGCGTGGGGCAGGCATGCCTCGATGCATTCTGCAGCGAGCCCAATACCTTCCTCCATAGATAGTTCCGGACGACGTTGGCCGGAGAGTACCCTGCAATAGGTACCTCCAAGGGCATAGGTCATATCAATCCATAGGCGCTGTTTCTGAATTTCCTTTTGCCTGAAGGCCTTATCCGGGTGTGTAAAATCCGGCGAACAACAAAGCATGGGTATCACTTTTCCATGTCCTTCTACCTGCTCGCGAAAGGCAGGCCAACGGGTCTGGTCTGCCATTTCCAAAAATCCGGCATACCATTCCAGCCCGTCCACCTGAAGGCTGCACGCCAGATCGATCCACTGAGATACCATCATGGTCCCGTCCCGGCAAAGGGCCTGCATATATGCTTTGGGGAAAACGGCTAGTTTGGGCAAAATTTTCTAATTGATTGCTAATTGAATATTGGTTACCAGTTTTTAGGCATATTACGGCCAAGCATTGGGAATTGTTCCACTTCAAGGACCTGCCCGCTTACAGGGCCGCTTTCATCGGACAACAGGTATATAGCCGCAGCAGCCAATTCTTCCGGCTTAAACAATCTTTTTGCCGGGGCATATACATCGGGTAGCTTCTGATACCAGTCTTCGCTTTTTCCCTGTTCGCGTTGATTGACCAATTCGTTTTCAGTCAAAACCCAACCGGGATTGATCTGGTTAACACGAACGCCATATTCCCTGAAGAGGCTGTCCCCAAGGTTCCGGCTCAAAGTCATCAGGGCCCCTTTGGAAATGCTGTAGGCCAACAAATTAGGTTCACCGCTCCACGCATTTATGGAACCGATGTTTAAAACACATCCCCTGGTTTCTCTTAAATGGGGTAAGGCAGCTTTTATGATCGCAAAGGGAGCAAGTGTATTTACTTCCAGCATCCGCTTTAAAAAGTCCATGTCGGTGGTCTCCATGTCAGACGGACGGATGATAGCGGCATTATTCACTACGGCATCCAGTTTCCCAAATGCCCTGACCGCCAATTTTACGAGCTCTTCAGGGGCAGAATCTTCTGTAATATCCCTGGTATGGACAGCCACATTTTCCGAACCCAGTTCACTTAACAGGATTTCTGCTTTTTCTGTACGCAGGCCATTTACAAACACTTGCGCCTCTTCGGACAGGCAACGTTGAACAATGGCCCTCCCAATGCCGGTATATCCGCCTGTAATAAGTACTACTTTATTTTTTAACCGCATCTGTCATTTAATTGGGTTGAAGTATACTTTTCACTACTTTTCCTGAATGCATGGCCTCAAATGCCTGGTGCCAGTCGGTTAGTTTCCAGATCCCCCCGATAATCGGTTTAACATTTAACCGCCCGGAAGCCAGTAAGGAAAGTACTTTTTCCCATATGGGCCAATTATGACTAAAGCTTCCCTGCAACCTCACATTTTTTTGTACCAGGGGGTCCATCGAAAAGTTCAGGGGTTTCGGCCCCCAGCCGACTTTGGTGATCTGACCATTTGGGCGGACAAGGCGTAAGGCAGTTTCCAGCGTATGACTTACCCCGGTTGCATCTATTACACAGTCCACACCAAGTCCGTCCTGCCTCAATGCCCATGCGGTGGCATCCCCGGTTATGGCATCACAGCCATACTGGCCTGCGATCTGCAATCGGTTTATATCCGACTCCAGGCCAACCACGGCCACTTCTGCACCACAGAGCCTGGCCAACGCCGCGCATAAGATCCCAATGGTTCCGGGACCAAGGACCACAACACGGTCCCCGGGTTTAATCTCAGAGTTTACAACCACCGCGTTATAGGCTACAGAACAGGGCTCTGTTAAACATGCTTCTTCGAATGCCAGGGCATCAGGTACCTTATGCAGGCAACGTGCGGGTACTTTCACAAATCTGGTCATGGCGCCATCCACCCCATAACCAAATCCCTTTCTCGAAGGATCCAAATTATAGAGGCCTTGTCTTGAAAGAGGACTGGCCGCATTGATCACGGCGGCGGTTTCGCTGACCACCCGGTCGCCTTCCTTCCACTCGGTAACCTTCTTTCCGCCGGCAACGATGTGTCCACCAAATTCATGCCCCAATACCACCGGATAATTCACCGGCCAGCTGTGGTCTGCGGTCCATTGATGCAGGTCACTGCCACAAACCCCCACATTTGCTACTTCAAGCAATACGTCCTCCTCACCAATATCAGGTTTCGGGACTTCTCTGATTTCTACGCTACCTTTTTCAGGAGCAAAATTTACAACAGCAATTGATTTCATAGGGTAAATTCCATCTAGTTAAGGACATCGCCATAGGCGTGGATTTTTTGACAAATTAGACGAAGCGAACGTTCCAGGTCCCCTTCTGCCGTTTTGAATGAATCTGCGTCAATGGTCAGCGGGGCGCCCAAGACAACGAGGGGAGCACCGAATTCCGGACAGCGTATGGCCTGCTCTATGGTAAGTCCACCGACGGCTTGCACGGGTATTTTTACGGCATCCACTACCTGCCGCAACTGATCCAACGGACTGGGCATAGGCTGGCCACTGGCCGCAATTCCACGCCGTTCATCATATCCTATATGATGGATAATGAAATCGCAACCCAAACCTTCCAACCATCTGGCCCCTTCAATCATATCCGGACATCCCAGATTATCGCCCATCACCTGCACGCCAAAATCCTTTCCCGCCTGTACCACTACTTTTATTGTCTCCTTATGGGCTCTGGCCATGACCACTACATGAGTTGCACCGGCACGGGCCATCATCTCTGTTTCCAGATAGCCGCCATCCATGGTCTTAAGATCAGCTACAATGGGAATTTCGGGAAACGCTGCTCTTAGTTTCCGCACTCCGTGCAACCCCTCTGCCAGCAGGAGGGGGGTGCCGGCCTCAAGCCAGTCGACGCCGGCACGCAATGCCAGGGCGGCCGTCTCCAGGGCTTCATCAATATTTGTAAGGTCGAGTGATATTTGTACAATAGGTTTCATATCGGGATTATCCTATAAATATAGAAATTTAAGGCTTAGAATGGGTATGGCCCCGGCTGGTGATTTGTCAACTAAGGTATCAATTCTATCATGGATACAATCTGTTCCTCTTAATTAGCAGGGTTCAACTTTAAATTCCAATAATGGGATCCTGGAACCAGGGGAAGTGAATTGCCGGTCTAATGCGGGTTGAGACTTGTTGGTGAATTGAAACTCACATTGGAGATGTGAGGGGCAACAGGCACCCGACTTATCCAAAAGAAAGGCGAAGAAGAAGCTGTTTATCTTGCAAGCGGAGCTATTAAATTTCTGATTCTACCAGGTATATAATCAGAAGGACAGGAAAACTATCCGGCATCCGGTCATAAATATCCGGCAAATGTATTCTTGAAACAGGCAGCTGCTGCAAGTTTACATAGCACGTGAGGTATGGAAGTATTTTTTAGCGAAGCCAATAGTACCTTTTTATGCTCCAGCCCTCTTTAATACTGTAGTACAAGCTACGTTTGTCGTATGTCAACATGGACGTTCTCATGATATAAATTATATAGTATCCTTTAAACAAAAGACGTGCCATTTGCCATTTTGTTACATGGAGGGACCTAAAAGATCGGAACTTCCGGAAAATTCATGATTCCTGTAAAGGTGGATTTATGCCAAAATGCTTTCATGGCCGGAGTCCTTGACAAACAGGCAGGAACTGTTCGTGTGGCTGGTCATGTCACGGACAAATTTGTATTGGAGATTCCCCTCCATACCAAAGATATTGAGGTCTGCGGAAGGCGCCCTTTTTATGACGTCCCGGAAAGAACCAATATGTACCTCTGTCAACGTCTGCGGTAATCTTGCGAGGTTAATTAAAGTGTCCAGAAATACCCGGGCATTTTCCTCCTCAGCCGGATCATTGATAACGGTAACCAGTCTTATTTTAGCTCCCCAGTTCATTTTGAGTTTATAGGCAATGAGGATGGACAAATCGAGGTTGCCAATGTCCCACCCAATATTCCAGTTAGTTTGCCTGTCGCTCACCCAGACATTGATGGTATTCCGCTGACCGAGCAGGGCGGTAGGGTGTGAAACATAAAGGAGAACGCCTATTTCAAGCCGGATAGATTCCATAATTATCGGGCGCAATTCCATTTCATAATCATCGTGTTCCTGCAGGTTCAGAAATATGATATTCGGGCGGAAGAATGCGCCCCGGAGTGCCTGGCTCCCGTAATTAATACCCTTGGCAAATTCGCTGGTATGGATGACGGTCCATGAGGAGAATACACCCTTTATCCGAAACGATTCCGAAAGGGCTTCTAAATCGCTGCTCAGCGTACTGGTTTCGGAATAGGGTTCAATACCGATTAGATTGATGGAACCCTTAGGCCGGGCAATATTTCTTAAGAACTGGAAAATACCCTTAATACCATTGATATCCCTCACGGGGACCATCAAATTGGGTTTCCAGGCCCTTTGTTGCAGTTTTTTCATACCCCAGGTATGTTTTGCCGCCCATTCTGCAAAGGAAACGAAGAGGCCCGACCGTACATCCTCAAAGGGCGTTTCCAGGTTTTGCCTGGATAAATACCAGTACACTATAAAGACGATCATTATGGAAAACAGACTGATGGCAGGGTTGATGATAAACATGGCAAACACCGAGGATATCAGTCCCAGCCAGGGAATCCATTTGTATACTTTAAAAACAGGTCGGTAGCTGATCAGTCCAAGCCTTTGTTCTATGATGACCACTATATTGATCATTGCATAAGTGATTAAAAAAAACAAAGTGACCAGGGGGGCCACCGCATTGATGTTTCGCAGCAACATGGTAGCGAAGATCAGTAGTCCGGTGACGATCATTGCATTTCTGGGTTGTCCATTGGCGCTCTGGCCGGAGAGGAATGTAGAATATGGCAGTACTTTATGTTCTCCCATGGCAAACAGGATCCTCGATGACCCGACTATGGAGGCCAGAGCCGATGAAAAAGTGGCGCCCAGAATGCCGGCAATAATAAGGGGTCCGAAAAATGCCTTATCCACAATGATATAATAGTTTGTCAGTAATTCCTGTTCTGTGCTGCTGCGGGCTACCCAGAAGGCCAAAAGCATGTAAATAATAAAACTAACCGCAATGGCCCATAACGTACCTAGGGGAATACTCCTTTTTGGGTTTTTTAGTTCCCCTGACATATTGGCTCCGGCCATGATACCGGTGGCCGCCGGGAAAAACACGGCAAAAACGATCCAGAAATTACTCCCGCTAAAGCCGTTTTCAACGGACCCCTTGAAGGTCCCAAAGCGAATAGCCTCCTCAGTCGGCACAACCATAGAACCCTCATAAGCAGCCCAAATGATTGATATGAAGGATAAAAAAATGATTCCCATAATGATAAACTGGGTTTTTATCGCAAGGTTGGCGCTTATATAGGCAATGGAAAAAAGAACGACAAATACAACAATGTCGACCAAAAAGGGGTTGTGGCCCGGAAATATACCGAGCCAGCCTTCTCTGAAACCAAAAATATACATGGTAACCGCCAGGCCCTGGGAGATGTATCTTGGAATGCCAAGACTTCCACCGACTTCCAGGCCAAGAGCCTGGGAAACAATGGCATATGCACCCCCCGCACCGATACGGATATTCGTGGTGATTGCAGACATGGAAAGCGCCGTGCATAGGGTAATCAGGAAGGAAATTACAATGATCAGCCAGGCCCCCAGCAGGCCTGCATTACCGACAACCCAACCCAGTCGGAGGTACATGATCACCCCTAAAATTGTAAGAAGGGTAGGGGTGAAAACGCCTCCAAAGGTCCCAAATTTTTTCAAGGTTGGTTGGTTAGCTCCCATAGTAAATTTGCTGGTTCCCGGCATGCAATTACCCAAACATAAAAGGTGCCGGAGGTCTTAATACCGGTGCAACAAGGTAGAAAAATATTTGGGAATTTTTACAGGGCATATCGCTATGGCCCCTGATGAAAAAGAGTAAGAAAGATGTTATGCCGCAATTTATACGAACGTTGCCACAACTTTATGAAAATTTTTTATCGCAGATACGCAAAATGTTTTTAACTTGAAGGGTGAGACCTATTTGGGATTGTTATGAAAGGGAATATCAAATTAATTCTTGTAGTATTCGCGGGCGTTTTATCTGGTTGTGGTAGCGCTCCCAGGACAGTTGCAGAAACAGCCGACAGCCGAAAACTGGATGCGTGGGTTGCCGACCGGTCTTTTGAAATTAAGGCGGACTGGGCTTCGCCCCTTATGACCAATAGTTTAAACCAGATTGCCAATGCCGGGCTCCTTCCGCAGGGCAGCGGTGCCGGCCGGATCAACCTCATTGGAAATACCAATTATGTACGGGTCATGGGGGACAGTATTTCTGTTTACCTGCCATACTATGGCGAGCGGCAGATGGGCGGGGGCTATAACAACATGGATGCAGGCATTCAGCTCAATGGGATACCCCTGGAGTATGAGGTACTAAAAGACGAAGTGAGCTTACGACATAAAATACATTTCAGCATGAAGCAGAAAAGCGAGACCATTGACGTTCATGTCATTTTATTTCCCAATTTAACCAGCAGTGTCAATGTAAACAGCTCACATCGGAATCCCATCCGTTATGACGGGGATGTATCGGCACTTTCCATGAAATAACGGCTTCACGGCGCAGCAAACACAGGTAGCGAAACAGACACACGTAAATTACTCAGGGATTCACCAGGTGAGGTACTTTTCCGTTTTTGTAATAACTGATAATATTTTCAGCCGCGAGCCGGGCCATTTCATCCCTGGCTTCTACGGTAGCCGAACCTATATGTGGCAGAACACATACATTTTCCATGGACAACAATGGATTGTCCGGCGACATGGGTTCGGGATCCGTTACATCAAGCCCGGCTCCCCAAATGCTTCCCGATTCCAGCGCATGGATTAAGTCAGGTTCACAATGTACGGCTCCCCTGGAGGTATTGATAAAAATCGCAGAACGCTTCATACGGTCAAAGGCAGAAAGATTAAAAATACCTTTGGTTTCCGGTGTCAGCGCACAATGCACCGAAATGATATCACTTTGTGCCAGCAACTCATTAAAAGTTACCAGGCTGGCATCCAGATGGGCATCAGCCAAAGGGTTTGCTGTACGGTTGTGATAGATGATCTTCATTTCATAGGCACCCCGGCATCTTTTAGCCATTTCCATGCCGATCCGTCCAAGGCCAAAAATACCCAGGGTCTTATGTTTTAGTTCGATCCCCAGGTTGGCGGTGGGCCTGAAATAACTCCACTTTCCTTCAATGATACTTTTATGCATGGCGAACATTTTTCTGGAAACAGCGAGCATAAGCCCAAAGGCGATATCGGCAGTGGCCTCATTCATCGCGCCTGGGGCGTTCCCAATGGCGATGCCCAGTTCTGTCGCCGCAGGTACATCAATATTGTCATAACCCACTGAAAATTGTGAAATGATATCGAGGTGTGAACAGGTTTTCAGGAAGCCCGCATCAATCCGATCCGAAGAAGCACACAGCAGGGCATTTACTTTTTTGGCATTGGAAACGAGTTCCATGGCACTCATTGGCCTATCCTTATCCCAGGAGATCACCGTGAAGCCTTCCTTTTTTAATAGTTGCTCCGCCACCACAGGAAATAATCTTGATATCAGGACTTTCATCAGGGGTTTGTACTTACTTTTCAGGAGGTGTAAATATTAGTTGTAAGATAGGCATTGGTAAACTTTCCGCCCGGGTCGTACTTGTCAGCCAGGGCTAAGAAATCGTCCATCCTTTTATACCGCTGGTGCAGAACATCGGGTTTTATAGTGAATAATTTGCCCCAGTGGGGAACAACATCAAAAGGTGAAAGCTCGGCCTCTATTTGAGGCAGTAACTTGCTGACCTCATCCCACTGCTGTTTCCATGTGAAGTGGAAAGCCACACAGTCTTTTTGATAACAGGGGCTCATCCAAAAATTATCGGAGGCAATCGTTCG
>DATGCB010000481.1:0-2476 GCA_035312365.1 Eudoraea sp.
AAAGCGAAGGACTTTTGGGATCATTTCGCATCCCGATGCCGGAAAGACAACACTTACCGAGAAATTACTGTTGTTTGGCGGTGCCATTCAGGAAGCGGGAGCAGTTAAGAGTAACAAAATAAAAAAATCCGCCACGAGTGATTTTATGGAAATTGAACGGCAAAGAGGTATTTCTGTGGCCACTTCGGTTTTGGCATTCCTTTACAGGGACAAAAAAATCAACATCCTCGATACCCCGGGCCATAAGGACTTTGCTGAAGATACCTTCAGAACCCTGACAGCAGTCGACAGTGTTATTGTGGTTATTGACGTGGCTAAAGGGGTGGAGGAACAAACGGAGAAACTGGTGGCCGTCTGCCGCATGCGGAAGATTCCCATGATTATTTTTATCAATAAACTGGACCGGGAAGGGAAGGATGCCTTTGACCTGTTGGATGAAGTAGAACAAAAGTTGGGGCTTACGGTTACGCCATTGAGCTTCCCTATTGGCATGGGGTATGACTTTAAGGGGATCTATAATATCTTTGAAAAGAATATCAATCTTTTTAGCGGCGACAGTAAAAAAAAGATTGAGGACACCATCGCCTTTGACAATTTGGACAACCCGGAGCTGGAAAAAATAATAGGCTCTGAGGCCGCAGCCACATTGCGTGAAAATGTAGCCCTTGTCAGGGGAGTGTACCCCGAATTTAACACACAACAGTATCTGGAAGGGTCCATACAACCCGTATTTTTCGGATCTGCCCTGAACAACTTCGGAGTTCGCGAATTATTAGACTGTTTTATTGAGATTGCACCTTCCCCAAGATCAAAAAAGGCAGAAGAGCGGTTGGTGCTGCCGAATGAAAAGGAAATGTCTGGTTTTGTTTTTAAGATTCACGCCAATATGGATCCCAGGCACAGGGACCGGCTGGCCTTTGTTAAAATAGTTTCAGGCACTTTTGAACGCAACAAACCCTATTTGCACGTACGCCAGGATAAACAGTTGAAATTTTCCAGTCCGAATGCTTTTTTCGCAGAGAAGAAAGAGATCGTTGATGTTTCCTTTCCGGGGGATATTGTAGGCCTGCACGACACGGGAAATTTCAAGATCGGTGATACCCTTACCGAAGGTGAACAGCTTCATTACAAGGGGATCCCAAGTTTTTCACCGGAACATTTCAGGTATATTAACAACGCGGATCCAATGAAGGCAAAACAATTAAACAAGGGAATTGATCAGCTGATGGATGAAGGTGTCGCACAGCTCTTTACACTGGAACTGAATGGAAGAAAAGTCATTGGAACCGTGGGGGCTCTACAGTATGAAGTTATTCAATACCGCCTGGAGCATGAATACGGCGCCAAATGTACCTACGAGAACTTTCCGGCTCACAAGGCCTGTTGGGTAAAACCCGAAGATTATTCAGGTGAAGAGTTCAAAGAATTCGCAAGGGTAAAGCAAAAATTTCTTGCTAAAGATAAACTGGGCCAACTGGTATTTTTAGCAGATTCCCAATTCTCCCTGCAGATGACCCAGGAGAAATATCCCAGTGTGAAACTGCATTTTACCTCAGAATTTGAGTGAAAAAGGGGCCGGTAGACTTTAGTAACCTGCATTGTATCGTAAATTCATCCGTACCAACCAATTTCTCAAAGGCGGTCACTGGTTTCTGTTTAACGATTGACAAAATAAAAAACCACTGCATTGCAGTGGTTTTTTATTATTAAGCCTCCCCGGTGGGCCCGAAATTCAGCGGGATTGGGGGTTGCTCGTAATCCTTGATGGTGCCATGTGCTTTTTCGAACCTGTTGACATTATCATTCAGGGCCTTTAGAAACTTCTTGGCGTGTTGTGGTGTAAGCACAATCCTGCTCTTTACCTTAGCCTTTGGAGCTCCCGGCATCATACTGATAAAATCTACCACGAATTCTGAAACAGAATGGTTGATGATCGCCAGGTTAGAATAAATACCCTCTGCCGTCTTTTCATCCAATTCTATATTAATCTGTTTTTGTTTTTGGTCTTTATCACTCATGAGTGCTGTTTTATGGATTTAAACTCCGGATGTCTGTAACTAAAAAAGAGCCAAGAAATTCTGAATGGCAATATGTCCAGAATCTTGGCTCTTCCGCATTATTTATTACTTCCGGATTAGAACTTCAACTCTTCCTTACGAGCCATGATCTCATCGTATTCCTCTTTTGATCCCACGATGATATTTTCGTAATCCCTCATCCCTGTACCTGCAGGAATTTTATGTCCAACGATTACATTCTCCTTCAGGCCTTCCAAATGATCTACCTTCCCATTAACAGCGGCTTCATTCAGCACCTTGGTGGTTTCCTGGAAGGAAGCTGCGGAAATAAAGGACTTTGTCTGCAACGAGGCCCTGGTAATACCCTGAAGTATAGGTGTAGCCGTGGCAGCAATTGCGTCCCTGGCTGTCACCAACGTTTTGTCATTTCGTCTTAAAATGGAATTTTCATCCCGCAA
>DATGCB010000482.1:0-2614 GCA_035312365.1 Eudoraea sp.
GGGAAAGGGATGATCCTAAGACAGAAATAAAACGGGACACTGCAAAACTCAAATCAAAAATATCCTATAAAAATGGATGGTTAGACCTGACCTTTTT
The DNA here is from genome assembly GCA_035312365.1 of Eudoraea sp. Classification (GTDB taxonomy): domain Bacteria; phylum Bacteroidota; class Bacteroidia; order Flavobacteriales; family Flavobacteriaceae; genus JAFMPW01. The sequence goes on from DATGCB010000482.1 coordinate 98, forward strand.
TACCGGAAAGGATGATAAATTCCATAGGTTGACCGGGCGTGTAACCCCCGAAAGTAACGATCTTAGCGGCCGGTTAGTGCTCCCCAATGGTGAGGAAACAACCTACAGAGCAATTAAAACAACGGATTTTGCCAGGGAGGAGCGTGAGAATAATACGGAAAACACCCCGCAGCTCGTCCCGGTTACTTATCCCAATATCGGGTTTGGTTATGAACAGATCCCCGAATCTGAAAACCTATTGTTTAAAAATGCAACGGTATGGACAGGAGAGGAGGCCGGAATATTGGAAAATTCCGATGTCCTGATAAAAAATGGGAAAATAGCCGGGATCGGGAGCAATTTAAGTGCGGGTGGCGCCAGGGTCATCGACGCGACCGAAAAACACCTCACCGCCGGTATTATAGATGAACACAGCCATATAGCTGGAGTAGCCATCAATGAAGCAGGTCATAATTCATCTGCAGAGGTTAAAATGACCGATGTAATTGATCCCGAAGATATCAATATCTATAGAAATCTGGCGGGAGGGGTCACTTCGATTCAATTACTCCACGGTTCTGCCAATCCCATTGGCGGGCGCTCAGCAATCATCAAACTCAAGTGGGGAAATACCGCCGAAGGAATGATCTATCAGAACATGCCCAGGTTTATCAAATTTGCGCTCGGTGAGAATGTTAAACAAAGTAATTGGCAAAGTTTTGACCGTTTTCCACAAACCAGGATGGGTGTGGAACAGGTATTCCAAGACTATTTTCAAAGGGCAAAGGAATACGACGCCTTTAAAAAAACCGGGCAACCCCACAGGTATGACGAAGAAATGGAGACCCTTGCCGAAATATTGAATGGGGAGCGGTTTATCAGCTGTCATTCCTATGTGCAAAGCGAGATCAATATGCTCATGAAGGTTGCGGAGAAATTCGGTATTAAAGTAAACACGTTCACCCATATTCTCGAAGGCTATAAAGTCGCGGATAAGATGTTTGAACACGGGGTGGGAGGCTCCACCTTCAGCGACTGGTGGGCCTATAAATTCGAAGTCAATGACGCCATTCCATACAATGCCGCCATTATGCACAGTCAGGGGGTAACTGTAGCGATCAACAGCGATGATGCGGAAATGTCCAGAAGATTAAACCAGGAGGCTGCCAAGACGATCAAATACGGCGGAATGAGTGAGGAGGAAGCCTGGAAAATGGTGACCATAAATCCGGCCAGGTTATTGCATCTGGAGAACCGTGTGGGAAGTATCAGGGTAGGCAAGGATGCCGATCTGGTCCTGTGGAGCGGCCCTCCCCTGTCAGTATATTCAAAAGCGGAAAAAACCTTGATCGAAGGAGTGACCTTTTTCGACCTTGAGAAAGATAGACAAAAGCGTAAACAGATAAAACAGGAGCGGAACCAGCTGATCCAGATGATGTTGAAGGAAAAGGAAAACGGTGCCGAGACCCAGGCTCCGAAACAATCCAAAAAGGAACTGTTTCACTGTGAAAGCCTCTGAGAACAGGGCGTTCACTTCTCTTCCCCGGGGAACGCTTTGAATGGTTAGTGCACTGCAGTCAGCCGGCAGACGGCAATGTTAAATAATGATCATAATGCAAAATACGATTTAAAAAAATGAAAAATTCGGTAGTCCTTTCGATCCTTTTGACAGTAATATTGGCCTTTAACGGGTTTCCTCAACAGGTGCCCGCACCGGCACAAAATGAAGCGGTCACCATTACCGGTGCCACGGCACATATAGGAGACGGTAGTATTATTGAAAACTGCAGCCTGGTTTTTGAAGGTGGTAAAATAACCGCTCTCGGATCTGAGGTGACTTCAAAGGGAACGATAATCAATGCCGTTGGAAAGCATCTTTATCCCGGATTTATTGCACCAGGCAAATCACTTGGCCTTATTGAGGTGAATGCTGTAAGAGCCAGTAACGATCAGGATGAAATTGGCCTTTTAATTCCCCATGTCCGCAGTATCATAGCGTATAATGCCGAATCTAAAGTGGTAGAAAGCATGCGGCCCAATGGTGTGCTACTGGGCCAGGTCACACCCAAGGGAGGAAGAATTTCCGGAACCTCTTCCATCGTGCAATTTGATGCATGGAATTGGGAGGACGCCGCTGTAAAATTAGATGATGGTATCCACCTCAACTGGCCAATGTTCCTAAAACAAGGCAATGTGTCGCACGGGGAGTCCAAAGGATACCATCCGGACAAGGACTATGCAAAAAATACAGCGGAAATTGAAAGTTTTATGAAGCATTCCCTGGCCTACGGAAAAGTTGAGCCCAGGGAAATAAATCCGGCATTTGCTGCCATGCAAGGTGTCTTTGATGGTTCTCAAAATTTATATGTATACGCTCACGGGGAGCGCGAAATCATAGATGCCGTGACCGCACTGAAAAAAGCAGGTGTTAAAAACCTGGTCCTCGTAGGAGGCTACCAAAGCTATAAGATCACCGATTTCTTGATGGATAACAACATTCCCGTACTGGTAGAGTTTACCCATAGTTTACCAGTATTT
>DATGCB010000483.1:0-16779 GCA_035312365.1 Eudoraea sp.
TAGCTCCATAGGGGATACCATCTTTGCACAGATAAATTACCTCATTTTTGGTGTATTGTCTGTTCGGATTCTGCTCGAAGTAGTTGTGGCTACCTTCCTGATCCTGATGTTCGGAGAAATTTTGCCCAAGGTCTATGCCAACAGGAACCAAAAGCGGTTTGCCCATTTTATGGTCTACCCGTTAAAAGTATTGGATTTTCTCTTCTCACCCCTTAGTTTACCCATGCGTTCCGGTACGATCTTTTTATATAATAAATTGGGCAAACAAAAATCCAGTCTTAGTGTAGATCATCTTTCGCAGGCGTTGGAACTCACATCGGAGGGTGATACCACCAGGGAAGAGCAGAAAATACTGGAAGGGATCGTGACCTTCGGAAATACGGATACAAAACAGGTAATGCGCCCCAGGATCGATATTTTTGGGCTCAGTGAAGTTATGAAATTCCCTGAAGTCATTGAAGAAATAAAACAACATGGCTACTCCCGGATCCCGGTATTTTCCGAAAATATGGACAATGTGCTGGGCGTGCTGTATGTTAAGGACTTGTTGCCTTATATTGACAGAAAGAATTTCGACTGGCTTTCGCTGATCAGGGAACCCTACTTTGTGCCCGAAAACAAAAAACTGGACGATCTCCTGGTAGAATTTCAGGATAAGAAAATCCATTTGGCTATTGTAGTGGATGAATACGGGGGTACTTCGGGCATTGTCACCCTCGAGGATATTATCGAAGAAATTGTGGGGGATATAAGCGACGAGTTCGATGATGAGGACCTCATTTATTCCAAACTGGACGACTTTAATTACGTCTTTGACGGTAAAACCACCCTTAAAGACTTTTACAGGGTTGCCAAAATCGAAGATGAAGCATCTTTTGAAGAGCAAAAGGGAGAATCTGAAACCATAGCTGGTTTTGTCCTTGAAATTTCTGGTAGTTTCCCGAAAAGGGGAGAAAAGGTGCAGTTTAAGAACTACCAGTTTTTGGTGGAAAGCCTCGATAGAAAACGCCTCAAACAAATAAAAATAACCCTCCCTCATGCATCCTAGATGGTTCATCATTTTACTTTTATTCCTGTTTTTTGCCTGTAAGGAAGAGGTCCTGCCCAAACCCAGAGCCCTCTTGCGGCTGGACTATCCCGCAGGATCAGGTGACTTGCTTGAAACCGATCATTTTCAGTTTGAACGCAACTCCTTGGCGCGGATCAAAAAAAAGGATAAAATGTCGTTGACACTGGATTATCCCAATTTGAAAGGATCCATTTTTATCACCTATAAGAAAGTTGAGAATAATCTGGACCGCCTGCTGGCCGACGCACAGAAATTGTCTTATGAACATGTGGTTAAAGCAGATGACATACAGGATTATCTCGTAGTTGACAATGAGGACAAAGTATATGGTATGATTTACGAAGTAAGCGGTGATGCCGCCTCACAGGCACAATTTTATGTCACTGACAGCACCAGGCATTTTCTAACCGGATCCCTGTATTTTTATGCAAGGCCAAACTATGATTCTATTTATCCGGCCGCTGTATATATTCAAAAGGATATTCGACGGATAGTGGAAACCCTTAAGTGGAATTAGAGGGGCGACAGACAACCTTTTCCTTTATTTATGTGGAAACGAGATTTACAGGAATGCAATCAAAGGATAGCACCGTTTATCCATAAAACTCCTGTGCTTACGTCCCGGTTGATAAACCAGGTGGCGGGAGCGGAAGTGTATTTTAAATGCGAGAACTTCCAAAGGATGGGTGCTTATAAAATACGGGGCGCAACCTTTGCAATTCTTCGGTTGAGCGATAAGCAACGGGCCGGAGGTGTAGTGACGCACTCCTCGGGTAATTTTGCCCAGGCCTTGTCCCTTGCGGCCCGAAGTTTGGGGATAAATGCCTATATCGTAATGCCGGAAACGGCCCCGAAAGTTAAAAAGGATGCCGTATTGCAATACGGCGGCAAGATCACGGAATGCGAGCCAACCTTATCTGCCAGAAATGCAATGGCCCAAAAAATTCAGAGAGATAAGGGTGCTACCTTTATACACCCATCCAACGATATGGATGTTATTATCGGACAGGGGACGGTGGGAATGGAATTGCTGAAAGAACAGCCCGGCCTTCAACACATATTCTCACCGGTTGGGGGGGGTGGCCTCATTGCAGGTACAGCCCTGGCAGCGCACTATTTTGGGAAGAACTGCAGGGTTATTGGCGGGGAACCATACGAAGCAGATGATGCGTTCAGGTCACTTCAAAGTGGGAAGATAGAAGGGAATGAAACCACGAATACGATTGCAGATGGCTTGAAAACGGTACTTGGGGATAAAAATTTCCCGATTATCCGTGAGTACGCAGATCGCATTATCCGGGTCACAGAAGCTGATATTGTCCAGGCAATGCGACTTATCTGGGAAAGGATGAAAATTATTGCGGAGCCTTCCGCCGCGGTTGCCCTTGCTGCCGCGCTCCGAGAAAAAGAAACTTTTGCAGGAAAAAAAATCGGGATTATAATTTCCGGTGGAAATGTGGATTTGAGCCAGTTGCCATTCTGAGTTACTTCCGGTTGGATTCAAGTAAGGTTTCGGCCGTTTCTATACTGCTATTGATCTGATCCCTCAGTGCTTTTACCTTTTCTTCCTCTTCATTAAGCCACACTTGCTTTTGTTCGCTTAGCTTTTTTCCATTGAGGATTTCATCCGAATCGAAGCGGTTGCCAAATCCCTGCATCCAATCCATCATCGCTTTATGAGCCTCTTGCAGACCCCGCCGGGCACTCTTGTATTGCAGGCCCAGTGCTGTACTGTCTTCTTTGCTGCTTAGTTCACCAACCAGCTTCCCCATGGACCCTATTTTTGGCATTACTTCGTCATGTATGGCCATCACCTTATTCATTTGGGAATCTGGATCGGAAGATTTTTTTTCTTCCCTGCAGGAAACAATCAGCACTAGGCCTAAACAGGCAATTACAAGGTTCTTAGGTTTCATGTGGTGTTTTGTTGATTTTCAAAAGTACAAAATGATAAGATTTGTTGGACCTTGAGATGATCAGTAAACGGGTTTCCCCTCAAAACATGCAGCGTAAGAAGTGAAAAATTCATAAGAGGAAGCCCCTTGAGTATCCGAAAATGAGACTTTTTTAGTTCCTAGTCGAAATCAAGGTCGGAAACCCCCTCATTCACTTTTATTTCTTTAACCACAAACTCAATATTTTGTGGCCCCATGTTTTGAAACATCTTAAATGGAAATTTTATACCTGAGACTTGCTGATAGTCCTCAAATTTCAGCGTTTGCTTCATATTCTGCCCCTCCATTTCCAATGCGTTTACTTCCTGGAGCTTCAATCCCGTCTCAATGTCGTAAAAACTGGACTTGCTTTCCGTGATCTTAATCCTGTATGCTTTTTTATCCCCAACCACTTCAATTCCTTCAATGGAAACACCGGCATTCAGATAGGAGAGTTCCGGAAAGGGTGCCGATTCTTCCTTTACCTTTCTCAATTCCTCCAGGGTCATGTCTTTGCGCTGGCCCTGCATAACCATATAGCCGCTTTCGCCATCCAAAACCTGTTTGCTCATCGAATTTCCCATAACCCTGACATCCTGCATAAACTGGTCCTTCGAAGTTTTTTTTACATCGAGTTCAAGTTTCATGCCCTGCATTTCTGCTTCGGCCAGCAGGGAATATGACTCAACAGCCTGCAGTTTTTCTTTCCCGCCAATCGCTTCAATGTACTTTTCAAGTACGCTTTCTGCCGTAACACCTTCAGGGATTGCTTCTTTGTAATCGGGCTTATCTACTTTTTCGCCGGTTTTGCTGTAATAACGTACTGGTACGGGCTTGCCATCGAAGGTAACCTTTTCCAAATTTTCAAGGACCTCATTCCCATTTCCAACCACCACTACTCTGGTGTTACCCGCTGTAAAATACTTTTGTGCCGCCTTTTGGACTCCTTCCTTTGAAACTGCATTTAGGCGTTCCAGATAGGTTTTATAAAAATCCCCGGGCAGGTCCTCGGTTTCTATATTCAGGGCATACCTGGCGATCGTTTCAGGCCTTTCCAAAGCCATTACAAAATTTCCGACATATTCGGCCTTCGCATTTTTCAATTCTTCATCGGTGACCGGCTCCCTGATTATTTTATCTACCTCTTTCATCATTTCAACCGTTGCACTATCTGTAACAGCATTGCGTACACTTGCAGAGGCACTAAAAAGAGCAGGCGCATACTTATCGTTGCCAAGGCTGGAGTAAGACCCATAGGTGTAGGCTTTGTCCTCCCTTAGATTTAGAAATAGACGAGCCTGGGCACCACCCCCCAGAATGCGGTTGGCGAGCAGGGCATCCAAATAGTCGGTATCCTTCATTTGAAGGTCCACCAGGTTCTGGACACTAACTTCCGATTGAACCGCATTGGGCATATCCACGAAATTAATCTGCGTGAACAAAGCATCAGAAGGTCTGGAATATTGCAGGCCTGGTGGAACCGCCCGGGTCCAGGGCGTGAAGTTCTCCGTCACTAATTCTTTTACTTCATCGAATTTTATGTCCCCGATGACCACCAGGTAGGCATTTGCGGGCACAAAATAATTATCATAGAACCATATAACGTCGGCCAAAGTGACAGTGTTTACCGTCTCTTCCGTTGCAAATTCTCCATAGGGATGCTTTTTACCATAGGCCAGGGCGTTTTGCACCCTGTTGGCGATGGCAGAGACATCATTCTCCTGTGCTTTTAAACTGGTAATCAACTTTGCCTTTTCTTTTTCAAATTCCTCCTGGGTGAAATTGGGATTTATGGCCGCATCAGCCATTAATTCCAATATCCGGGGAAAATATTTGGAAAGTGAGTTTGCGAACGCACTTTGGGCACCGAAGCTGATTCTGGCTCCCAAAAAATCAACTTCCTCATTGTAGTCGTCCTTGGGGATCGACTTAGACCCGTTACCCAACAGGCTGGCGGTCAGCGAAGATACCCCGGCTATTTTCCCTTCTGCCAGCGGAGGATTATCTATTAATAATTGCATAGAAACTCTTGGCAACTTGCTGTTTTCAACAACCATTACTTTCAAGCCATTTTTGAGCTCAAAACTCCTTGGTTCCTTTAAATTAATTTCGGGAGAAGGTCCGGGCTCGGGCATCTTGCTTCGATCTATCTGCGCCTGGCCGGCGAACATCCATAGCGAAAGTCCAATTGTAAAATATATTTTTTTCATGGCAACATTTAGTTTTGTGCAGTTTCCTCAGGCAGGTATTCCAATTCAACACGCTGGCTTTTTTGCAAGTACTTGCCGGCGACTGCCCTGATCTCTTCCCGTGTAATGGATCTGTAAATATCGATCTCGTTGTTTATTAAACTGGTATCGTCATACAACATATAGTAACGGGCCAGGGAGTTTGCGATGCCGGCAATGCTGCTATTGGCGTTTACAAACCGATTTTCAAATTTGTTCAGTAATTTCTGATGGTCCCTTTCTGAGATCAATTCGGTCTGAATTTTGGAGATTTCTTCATCAATTTCATTGATGATATCCGGTAACGATGTCTCTCCTACGGGGAGGGCGCCTAAAATATAAGCACCATAATCTTCCTGAGAAACATTGAAGGCAAATACCTGAACTGCCTGCTTCTGTTCGTCCACTAATTTTTTATAGAGCTTCGAACTTTTGCCATCACTGAGATAGGTGGAAATCATATCCAAAACATAGGCGTCACGCTCCGTTTGGCCTGGCGTGCGGTACCCCATAATTGTGGCCGGAATCTGTATGTTGGAATCGTGAAATTTTGTTTTCACAGGCCCGGCAATAGGATCTTCCTTATACGTTTTTTGTTCAATGTCTCCTCCTCTTGGAATAGGGCCGAAATAATCTGCAATCAATTTCATGGTTTGATCCATGTTGATGTCACCGGCTACCACCAGGACCGCGTTGTTTGGAACGTAATATTTTTGATTGAATTCTTTAAAGTCTTCCAGGGAGGCATTGGCCAGATGTTCCAGAGATCCGATGGTAAGCCATCGATAAGGATGTTTTACAAAGAGGTGCTTAAACATTTGTTCCTGCCATCTTCCATAGGGAGCATTGTCATAGCGCAGGCGGCGTTCTTCCTGAACGACTTCACTTTGCGTATCCACGCCGATCTTATTGATAATTGGGTGCATCAGCCGTTCCGATTCTAACCATAGTCCCAATTTTAAATTATTAGAAGGGAAGGTTTCGTAATAGTATGTTCGGTCCTGGGTGGTATTGGCATTGTTTTGCCCTCCGTTGGAGGAAACGATTTTAAACCAATCGCCCCTTCCTATGTTTTTGGTTCCTTCAAACAACAGATGCTCAAAGAAATGGGCGAAACCCGTTTTGTCAGGATTCTCATCCTTGGCCCCCACATGGTACATGACCGCCGTGGTAACCACAGGTGCCGAATTGTCCTGGTGGAGGATGACGTGGAGCCCGTTGTCAAGGTCATACTCTTTATAGATAACTTCCTGTGCTGTGACAGCCACGGAAACAAGGAGCAGGGAAAGGAGCAGGAATAACGTTTTTTTCATATCAAACCGTATTAGTGATTTTACTAATGTGTCATTAATCAGTAATGCATTGCCGTGTTTCGTTACACGAATATAAATTTTTTGATAAAACAGGATGGAGAACAAGGATGCTTTAACAAGATTTTATGGGATAATTCCTTAATATTCTGTAATTTCAATGGACCAATCGGAAAAACCATTATAATGAGACAATTTGCACTTCCCATTCGCTTTGGATTGGCGACCAGCGGTTGCCTGATTGCCTATTTTTTGATCCTGGCGCTATTTGGCCTGCATACCAATGTATTTTATAGTCTTTTTAATGGAGTAATTACTGGTTTTGGCATCTATGAGGCAATAAAATACTTTCGGTTAAAGGATAGGGAAGGATTTAATTACGGTAAGGGATTTACAGCCGGGATGGTCACGGGGTTTGCGGCCACCCTGGTCTTCACCCTGTTTTTTGCGCTGTACTCCACCGAGATCAATACAGGTTTTTTAGAGCAACTCTCCACGGTTTTTTTTAAGGATTTTAAGAATTTCGAAGGCATTGTTTTCTTTACTGTCGCCATTATGGGTTTTGCCACTACCCTGGTACTGACCCTTTCCTTTATGCAGCTCTTCAAATCATCCAATAATTTGAAGAAGAAATCGGTTTAAATTCCTGAATATTCACTTGTGATTTTACAATTTAGCAGTATATTTGCACCCCTCTTGCACATTTCCTGCAGGTATGAGTACGAAGGACAGGCCCGTTGGGCGTTTTCAAAAATGAATTTAATATACACGCTATGTATGCAATTGTAGAGATGGCAGGGCAGCAATTTAAAGTTGCGAAAGACCAAAAAGTGTATGTTCACCGCTTAGGGGAGGAAGAAGGTAAGAAAGTTACTTTTAATAAAGTTCTCTTAATAGAAGATGGTAAGAACATAACGATTGGCGCCCCGGCCATAGACGGAGCCGCTGTTGAGGCTAAAGTCGTAAAACACCTGAAAGGTGACAAGGTCATTGTCTTTAAAAAGAAAAGACGAAAAGGCTATAGAAAGAAAAACGGGCATCGCCAGTATTTAACGGAACTTCTCATTGAAGGTATTGTTGCCAAGGGAGCTAAGCCTTCGGCCCCTGAGCAGAAGGAAGAAAAGGCGAAAGCAAAGAAAGAAGCACCTAAGGCCGCGGCACCTGAAAAAGCCATTGCTGCTAAAGAAGCTCCTGAAGCGGAAACCAAAAAGGCGGCCCCTAAAAAAGAAACCCAAAAAGCCTCCACAGATCTGAGTAAGAAAACTGTGGCGGAATTAAAGGAGATGGCCAGGGCAAAAGGGATTGAGGGAATCTCCTCAATGAAAAAAGCAGACCTGATCGCCGCTTTGAGCAAATAAGATTTAATTAGTTGATTAACCGATCCCGCAACTGTTCGGGGTTAAAAAAATAAGATCATGGCACATAAAAAAGGTGTAGGAAGTTCTAAGAACGGCAGGGAGTCCGAATCGAAACGTTTGGGCGTTAAGATTTTTGGAGGTCAGGCTGCTGTTGCTGGGAACATCCTGGTAAGACAAAGAGGAACTACACACCATCCCGGGGAAAACGTGTATGCTGGCAAAGATCATACATTGCACGCCAGGGTAAATGGTACCGTTAAATTCGAAAAGAAGGCAGGAGGCAAGTCTTATGTTTCCATAGTTCCGGGCGGGGAAGCCTAGAATCAGCAGATAATAAATCCATAACCCTGAAGTAAACCTTCGGGGTTTTTTGTTGGTCCGGATTCCCCATAGATAAGAAAGTCATCGGGTCAGTACTTTTCTCAACAGCTGGATCACTTCTTCTCCTTTTACATCCGTGCAGATCGTTATTTTAGGCCTGTTTTTCCAGGGGTGTAATGACCCCCTTACTTCCTGATCTGTATCTTTTACGCACGGCCATGTTTTCCCTTTGCTGATGCCATCCTGTCTTTCTACCCGAATGGGATATTGGACCGTATTATAAAAGCTATTGTTCATTAAATAGGCAAAAACGGAGGCGTCGTGAAGGTAAGTGCCATCCATTTTATTGACCCGTTTATAAAAATCGAGGTAGAAGCGGTAGGCTGCAACCACATGATCATGGATAGAAGACCTTACGGTTGCGATTTCTTCAAAAATTTTACAGGGAAGCACCGTTTTATGAGTTACATCCAAACCCACCATTGTTATTGGCCAGCTGGCACCGAGGACGATATCGGCAGCCACAGGGTCCGAGAGGATATTTGCCTCCGCAGCAGGGGTGGCATTGCCTTCACAAAATGCATTCCCACCCATGAATACTACCTCCCTGACCAAATGTTCAATTCCAGGTTCTTTTTCCAGCAACGCAGCCAGATTTGTCAAAGGCCCCAGTGCAGCAATCGTAATCCCGCCCGGATATTCTTTTATTTTCCTGGCAAGGAATTCAGGGGCACTGAGTGCGACAGGAGTTAAAGGGCCTGGTTCACCCCATGTATTGCCCTGACCGTCATGGCCATGAATGAAAGGAACTCCGCCCGAAAAAGTTCCCTCTAATGGCCCTGCCGCTCCTTTAGCTACCGGAATATCAGGGTTGTTCATTAAATGAAGTAAACGCAGTGCATTGGTCGTAGTAAGTTCAACCCCTACATTTCCGAAGACGGTAGTTAATCCCAGGATATCAAATTCTTGCGAGGCAAAGGCGAATTGTATTGCCAGACTATCATCTATTCCGGGATCGGTATCTATGATTAATTTCCTCATAACTGTTACTTTATGTGACGTATTTCCAGGGCTGCTGCCAGAGGGCAATTAATTTTAATACAGATCAGGCGTGCGAGTGGGCTTACAATAATTTATCTGCGACTTCCTTCCAATTGTTTACGCGTTCAAAGCTGTTGGTGTTCAGGTTGTGGGGAGAAGTGAACAACAGCGGTCTCCCCTCAAATTTCTCGAGATTATAACTCCGGTCATCGATCAGAATATCTCCTTTCAATATATGCTTATCACCGCATAATATTCGATTTTGCCATGGTATAAAGGGAAAATGTTCATCGAGCCAATCACTTTTTTCAAGCAGTGAATTTGGAAACTGCATGGCGGCAGATGCGATATGAACTTCATATTTGCCAGCGAGTTCCTTCAACACCAGCTGGCTGTCTTTGATGGGTTTAAGGGCCCGGAAAAACCCATTTGTAGAGGCATGAAGGCGTACGCTCTGCTGCCGGTCCTCCGGGACACTATGCCAGACTTCACCACCAAGGCAGTCGTTGATCGTGAGTGATTCCATAAAATCCTCGTTATAGCGTTCTATGTGGGCAGCATAGGTATCTGCTATAACTTCATCCATATCTACAAATAATGTCATCGTTACAATTTTATACGAAGTACGAAAAAAATCGATTGAAAGAAAAGGGCATATTATAAACCATGTGACTCACCAAACAGTAAAATACTGCGGTTGTAAAGCATGCAGCTTAAAAATGCAAAACCCTCACCATGGCGGTTAAGGGTTCTGTGTGCATCTTCTGTTTGTTATGAAAACGATCTTACATTTACCTCCTAGTACCTGTAATAGTCCGGTTTAAAAGGACCGTTTACATCTACGCCAATGTAGGTTGCCTGGTCTTTACTTAATTCTGTAAGTTCCGCCCCAAGGCGTGACAAGTGCAGTTTGGCTACTTTCTCGTCCAGGTGCTTGGGCAGTGTATACACCTTGTTTTCGTAATTGGCACTGTTTTTCCAAAGTTCGATTTGCGCCAAAGTCTGATTGGTAAAGGAATTGCTCATGACAAAACTGGGATGCCCGGTAGCACAACCTAAATTTACCAACCGCCCTTCAGCCAGGATAATAATGTCTTTTCCATCAATGGTATATTTGTCCACCTGCGGTTTTATCTCATCCTTGGTATCCCCATAATTCTCATTTAACCAGGCCATGTCTATTTCGTTGTCGAAATGGCCGATATTACATACGATGACCTTGTCTCGCATCGCCTTGAAATGATCCGCACATATAATGTCTTTGTTTCCGGTGCTTGTGATTACCACGTCGGCGGTTTTAACCACTGATTCCAGTTTTTTTACTTCAAAGCCATCCATACAGGCCTGCAGGGCACAAATAGGATCTATTTCCGTGACAGTGACAATGGCACCGGCCCCCCTGAAAGAGGCTGCGGTTCCTTTACCAACATCCCCGTAACCGGCCACAACCACTTTTTTACCGGCCAGCATGGTATCCGTGGCACGCCGAATGGCATCAACGGCACTTTCCCTGCACCCGTATTTGTTATCGAACTTGGATTTAGTGACGGAATCGTTCACATTGATGGCAGGCATAGGCAGGGTGCCGTTTTTCATTCTGTCATACAGCCTGTGAACGCCAGTTGTGGTTTCCTCGGACAGCCCCTTGATACCGGCAGTAAGCTCCGGGTAGGTATCCAGCACCATATTGGTAAGGTCCCCCCCGTCATCAAGGATCATATTTAATGGTTTGCGTTCTTCCCCGAAAAAGAGCGTCTGTTCTATACACCAGTCAAATTCCTCTTCATTCATCCCTTTCCATGCATACACCGGTATACCGGCTGCGGCGATGGCAGCGGCGGCATGATCCTGGGTAGAGAATATATTACAGGAACTCCAGGTTACGTCTGCTCCGAGGGCAACAAGGGTTTCTATAAGAACTGCCGTTTGTATGGTCATGTGAAGGCATCCCGCAATACGGGCACCTTTCAGGGGTTGCTCCTGTCCAAATTCCTCTCGCAGGGACATTAAACCGGGCATTTCGGCCTCGGCCAGCTCAATTTCTTTCCTACCCCACACAGCTAAAGAAATATCTTTTACTTTATAGGGGACATATGTAACAGTTTTGGTGCTCATAACTAAATTTTATTTTACTTTCGTTTTATTAGCAGCCTGGTTTACCCGGGACTTATGAGGTTGACTTTTTTGCGACTACAAAGGTAGTAATATCTTAAATAATCCAATGCCACTTTACAAAACAATATCATTGGGGCCAGGAACCACCATCTATATCTGGAAGGTTGTTGAAACAGAGGAATCACTCGCCCAAATGGTTTCACTGACCCCCAACAGCATGGAGCGGATACGGGGGATGAAATCAGAAATACACCGAAGGGCTTATTTTAGCATACGGCACTTGCTGATGGAAGCCGGTTATGTGGACCAGGACCTGTATTACGATGAGGAAGGTAAACCCCATCTTAAGGACGGAGATTTTATTTCCATCACGCATTCCCATATGTATACAGGGGTCATTGTCAGCGACCGTTATCAGGTAGGTATTGATATAGAGCAACAGCGGGAGAAAATATTGCGAATTGCACATAAGTACACCCCTGTTGGAGCATACCGTACCATTGGCAATACCGAGACCTTAATCAGAAAGTTAACAGTTGTTTGGGGGGCTAAGGAATCTCTCTATAAAATCTGCGCGAAGAAGGGATTGAGTTTTTTGCATCACATCGTTATCACCGACTTTGCACTGACAGACTCCGGCACCACAGGAGAAATACGGTACCATGGGGAAAACTCCTCCTATGACATTTCATTCCTGGAGTTCGACGGGTTTACCTGTGTTTATGCTTTTAAAAGGTCGTAATTTGGTAGAATTTGGGTATTTGTGGTTAGGAGGAGCACTATTTTTATTAAGCTGTATATGGGGCGATCATACATGATAATTGATCTGGAAGTACCCGGATTTTGCATTAAATAGTAGAATACAGATATTGCCAGCCCAAATAACAAAAGAACCGGGGAATATGAAAATCTCAGTAGAACTTACGCTTACCCCTCTCAATAACCAATATGAGGAACACATTATCCGCTTTATTGAAAAACTTCGGGCCTCCGGGCTAACAGTAATGGAGAATCCACTAAGTACACAGGTATACGGTGAATATGACATTGTAATGCACTTACTGAATGCCGAAATTAAGGAAGCCCTGGAACATGTGGATCAGGGATTGCTTTATATGAAAATTGTTAAGACAGACCGTAGCAACTATGAGCCCAATTTTTGATTTTTTATTCGGGCAGTATGCCGATTACGCGACTGGTCACGTTGTTCTTGAGATCGTTGCTGTCCTATTCGGACTGTTGTCAGTATGGTATTCCAAACAGAATAATATATGGGTCTACCCCACCGGGATGATCAGCACTTCTATTTTTGTCTACCTCCTTTTTGTCTGGGGCCTCCTGGGCGATATGCTGATTAACGGATATTATTTTGCCATGAGCGTTTATGGCTGGTACGTCTGGACGCGCAAGGTCGATGAGGAACACTATACCCCAATCACAACTACTACGACCAAAGAAAGGCGTATATCCATTTACATCTTTTTAGCCACTTTGATCTTTGTATTTGCGGTCTATGAGGCTTTTGACAAATGGACCAGTTGGACTGCCTATGTCGATACCCTTACCACTGCAGTCTTTTTTGTTGGAATGTGGCTGATGGCCAGACGAAAAATAGAAAATTGGATCTATTGGATCATAGGGGATGTCATTTCGGTTCCCTTATATTTTTATAAGGGATTTACCTTTACAAGTCTGCAGTACCTTATATTTACGGTAATCGCATTCTTTGGATATTTTGCATGGAAGAAACACTTGAACAAGACCCCGCTGATGTCATTAAAATAGTATTGTTCGGTCCTGAGTCCACAGGGAAAACCACTTTGTCAGAGCAATTGGCAAGGCATTACAATACTGTATGGGTACCGGAATTTGCCAGGGCATATTTGCAGGATAAGTGGAACAATCAGCGGAAAACCTGCGCCCCAGAAGATTTGCTCCCTATTGCAAAAGGACAAATTAACCTTGAAAACTCATTATCCGAAAAAGCTTCAAAAATACTTTTCTGTGATACTGACCTATTAGAGACGAAAGTATATTCAGAAGCCTACTATCTGGGTTACTGTGACCCCGTTCTGGAAAAGTATGCTCTGAAAAATAAATACGATCTCTATCTGTTGACCTATATTGACGTTCCGTGGGTAAAGGATGACCTGCGCGACAAGCCGGGAGAAAGGGAACGGATGTTCCAATATTTTAAAACTACCCTGGAGAAATATAATCGAAATTATATTATCTTAAAAGGGGATAAAAAACGGCGTTTAACCAAGGCTATTGAGGCGATTGATAATCTGATTACGAAATGATAGAATTCTCGGAAAATGATTTAAAGCAACTTAAAAATAAAGGGGTATCCCGTGAAAAAGTCCTGGAACAGATCGAAACATTCAAAGCCGGGATCCCATTTGTCCGTTTGGATAGAGCCGCGGTGGTTTCTGCCGGAATTTCAAGATTTACGGAAGAGGAGGAAGAAGTATTGATCCGGAATTTTGAGTCACTCAGGAAAGACAGGTCCCTCTTAAAATTTGTGCCTGCTTCCGGGGCAGCCTCCAGGATGTTCAAATCACTTTTCAATTTTTTAGACAGTTTTAATCCCAGGGCAACATCACTTACGGCCTATCTTGAAAAATCCGGGGATCGCCACATGGCGGAATTCTTTGAGAAACTGGACGAATTTCCTTTTTCTGATATTGTTCAAAAGAGGATCAGGGGAAAATCTGCTACCCGGGATGAGGAATACCTGTTGTTCGTAAGAGAGATGCTGTCTGAGGAGGGCCTTAATTATGGGTTCTATCCAAAAGGGTTATTGCCGTTCCACAATTACGGGAGTTATACGGCCACCCCTTTCGAAGAACATTTAATTGAAGGGGCCAGCTATGCCTGTGTCAATGATAAAGCGTTTTTGCATTTTACCATTTCCGAACAGCATGCCGTGCTCTTTAACAGGGAATTCGCCCAAATAAGAGAGCGGGTTGCTTTGGCCACAAACACCGGCTTTCATGTCAGCTATTCATATCAGAAATCCTCTACAGATACCATTGCGGTTACCATGGAGAATACACCTTTCAGAAACGACGATGGTTCCCTTCTTTTCAGACCCGGTGGACACGGGGCATTGATAGAAAATCTTGACGAACAGGAAACCGACATCATTTTCATCAAAAACATAGACAATGTAGTGGTCCCGGAATATGCAGAGGATATCTCAAACAGCAAAAAAGTATTGGCAGGATTGCTTTTGAAAGTACAGCAAAAAGCGTTTTATTACGCCGAATTGCTGGACAATGAGCATATAGATGGCGAAATACTTGGGGAGCTTAAGACATTTCTTCATAACGAACTTAACGTCCGATTTTCAGATAAATTTGAATCGTTTAGCATTGAGCAACAACTGGCCATTTATAAGGATAAGATCAACCGGCCGATTCGTATTTGCGGCATGGTTAAGAATGCAGGTGAGCCGGGAGGCGGTCCTTTTTGGATTCGCGACAGGCATGGGCACATATCTTTACAGATCATTGAATCGGCCCAGGTGGATATGGAGGACGAGGAACAGGTGGCCATCTTTAAGAATTCAACACATTTTAATCCTGTCGATCTGGTGTGCGGAGTAAAAAACTACCGAGGTGAGAAATTCAACCTCCTGAATTTTGTAGACAAAAACCAGGGATTTATCACCTTAAAAACTAAAGATGGGAAGAATTTAAAGGCCCTTGAACTCCCCGGGCTTTGGAATGGTGCAATGGCCTTCTGGAATACAATTTTTGTGGAGGTGCCCTTGTTGACTTTTAATCCCGTAAAAACAGTAAACGACCTGCTGAAGCCTGCCCATCGGGTGAAGTAGTGATGATCGCTATTTCTAAAACCGGACCAAAGTGTGTAATCTTTACACACTTTTTTTTGGCCTTACTCAGGCTTATACA
The DNA here is from genome assembly GCA_035312365.1 of Eudoraea sp. GTDB lineage: Bacteria > Bacteroidota > Bacteroidia > Flavobacteriales > Flavobacteriaceae > JAFMPW01. The sequence goes on from DATGCB010000483.1 coordinate 15,297, forward strand.
CAAGTTAAAGATATCCCAATTTTATAATCATATGACAATCAATAAGTTAAATCTTATTTTGTGGGATGTCTTTATTGGCATCATTTTTCCTCTATATAGATCGAATACAAAACAAAAGTTTAATTTAAAAAAACACAAAATGAAAAAATTATTTTTAGTAGCAGCATTGGCATTAGGAAGTTTAACCGCATTTGCCCAGGAAGCCGAAGAGGTACAGGCTGAAGCAACAGAGGTTATGGAAGCCCAAGATGATTTCACAGCAATTGAATTGGCAGAAGTACCTGCTGCAATTACAGAAGCACTGGCAAAAGATCATCCTAATGCAACCATCACTCAAGCTTTCGTAAACGAAGAAGCACAATACAAATTGGAAGTTACTCAGGAAGACGGTACAGAAGTAAAGTTGTACGCTGATGGAGAAGGTAACTGGCTCGAAATGTAAGTTAAGCGTTTATTATAGAGTTTTAATTATTTTGGTTAGTTTGGTTTAAAAAAAGCCCTGATGGTTGCCATCAGGGCTTTTTTTTATACCCGATCTCAAAAGCAAATTGGCTGGCGGATGGTTGTATAGAGGAACAATGATGGCGGCTTTCCGAACGCCCGGTAAAAATCCATGTGTGTTCGGGTTCCATTTCCATGGTCCATGAAATCGAAGGAATGGGATGCTTAAATTGCATTCACCCTATTAAGAGACCACGCCCTCTTTTTTTGTGAGTGTTATATTAATATGCGGAAAAATGGTAGCTCAGCAGGGCCTCATTTATTATACAGGCGTATACATTTTACACAATTCGGGATATATCTTCCCAAAATTACACACACAGCTTCTTCTTCTGGTTTCTGTAACTAATTAAAAAACAAGGAGATAAGGAATAAAATACGATTCCATTCATTCTGGTATTATATTTTCTATACCTAAAGCAAGTTTAATCTATAAATCATATAAAAAATCATGAAAAAATTAATTTTTGCAGCAGTATTGTCAATGGGAAGTTTAACAGCTTTTGCTCAAGACACAGAAGAGGTTCAAGCAGATGCAACTGAAGTAGTTGCTGCCGCTCAGGATGATTTTTCTGAAGTAGCCGTAGAGGAGCTACCTGAAGCTGTTACTGCAGCTGTTGAAAAAAACTACCCTACTGCGACCATTAACAAAGCTTATGTCAACGAGGCCAAGCAATACAAACTGGAAGTTTCTTTGGAAGACGGTACTTCCGGAACTTTGTATGCTGATGAAAACGGTAATTGGATTGAGCAATAAAATAACTTGAGTTATTTGTTTTGTATCAAGTTGGTTTGGTCGGAACGGAGTCCTTTAAAGGACTCCGTTCTTTTTAGTGAGGCCCATTTTTGATTCTATCAGAAGTGATGGCCGAAGGAATCCCGCACATTTGCGGGATCTTTTTATTTCAGAACATTATATGAAGCCCATTTTTGATTTTATCAAAAGTGATGGCCGGACGAATCCCGCACAGCTGCGGGATCT
>DATGCB010000484.1:0-5627 GCA_035312365.1 Eudoraea sp.
ATTTTATCTGATTTTGGCTCAGTCGAAATAATACAAACAAAATAGGTAAAGAAATTTGGGTCCATCAACTTCGTTAAATCGATTTTTTCAGCGTTTATGAGATAAAAAGTCCGGTTGGACAATTCAAAACTATCCAGATGAGAAGCTGCTAATTCGAAGTTCTTTCGGAAAATTGGCAGATCATCGCCCCAATTTTTATCCTTCCAATATTCACTCAAATTATGCTTAAGTCCGTCAAAGTCCAATTTTTCAAAATCTGTTACATCAATTTTCTCCTTCAAGAATGCTCCGTAATATTTCGGATTTCCTTGTAGAACTTTGCTGATTGAGCTAATTTCTTTGAATTCTCTCTCCTTTAGAATATCCGATTTCAGCAATTCTTTCAAATCGGGGTTTACCAATGAGGATTCAATTATATTTACGCAGTAGAATCCAAGTCCACTTTCATCAGATTTCCAGATATTTTGTCTTAGAGAAAGATTCATCTAAATTAAGCACAACTTGTTTTATGTCCAACAAAATAATACATATCCCCGATCTTTGCCGGGATAAATGTATATTTCCGCTTAATTAAAAGATTTTGTCTGCCAGGATGATCTTACTTGTGCATTTGGCTTCTCAAATTTATTCAAATGGAAGGTTTTGGGGACAAATTAGGTGTGGGAAAAAAATTAACATTTGCGGCCGAATGTTTTACCTATGTTGTACCTAAGCGAAATCAGGCAGTCACATTGATTGTAACTACGTGATAATCAGTAGCGGGGACTGGATTAACTCCTTCGCGTTGCCCGGTCGTTGGGCCTTGGTGATGGCTTTCCTTGTAGCGGGGACCGGATTAACTCCTTCGTCATGTTCGGAATCGGCCAATGGAGTGGCCTTAAAAGAAAAGTCGGAATAGACTGCCGGAATGTGGAATTTCACCTCCGTGCGGTGGGGTTGTTAACCCCTCCCCGATCTTAATTTAAACACATTGGATGCAGGAAACAAACAGGAAAAGATGGTTGAAGTGTGGAAAATGTTGAATGGCACAATTTACAAGAGATACTTTATTGACCTTCACTTTTTCAAATAATTGCTATACTAGTTTTCAAAAGATCGAATAGTCCAAACTTGTTGTGCGGTTATGGCCACCCGGTAATTTTGGAATTTCGCCTGGGGACTGGATTGATTCCTCTCCGCCTTCGTCTAAGCTTCGGCGGATCGGAATCGGCCATGAGGGTGGCTTTACAACAAAAGCCATCCACCTTGCTCTGCAAGGCGCCGGCTTTTCCCTTACTCCCAAACACAGGCAAGCTTGGTTTGTACGCAAAGAAAAAGCCACCAACTTTTGTTGATGGCTTTCCTTGTAGCGGGGACTGGACTCGAACCAGCGACCTTCGGGTTATGAGCCCGACGAGCTACCTACTGCTCTACCCCGCGATATAAATTAATGTGTCCATGAGACACCGTATTTCATTTTTTCAACTCAGTTGAGTAGGTACCCTGTCCTGAGTTAGCCGAAGGATACTGGTCTACCCCGCGATGTATTTTAAATGCGTCTTGGAAACACATTGCTTTTTTTCAACTTAATAGGACCTTAGTCCTCCGAAGCGATGGCTTTAGCCACTCGCGAAGGAGGACAAAGATACGACGGATTTTTAGTTTTATCAAAACATCGCCCAACATTATTTGTTTCAATGCCCCGGGAGAAAAAGTTAAATTCCATACCTTCGGGGCTTTATAAAATTATGGATGCCGTCAATGACTTTCTGTCTTCCCTGATACCTTATGCCGAATGGGGAATGCTTTTCCTGGTGATCGGCGGGGGGCTTTATCTGGCCTTTTATTCCCGGTTTTTGCCTTATCGGCATTTCTGGCATGCCATTGGTATTACCGCTGGCAAATACGACCATGCGGATGACCCCGGCGATGTAAGCCATTTACAGGCCTTATCTGCGGCCGTTGCGGCCACGGTAGGCCTCGGAAATATATCGGGAGTAGCCATTGCTATCTACAGGGGTGGCCCGGGGGTAATTTTCTGGATTTGGCTTACGGCCATCCTCGGGATGTGCATTAAATTCTATTCCTGTAGTCTGGCGATTATGTACAGGGAGAAGGATAGTGAGGGAAATTTGCAGGGTGGTCCGATGTATTATATTACCAAAGGCATCGGGAAAAAAGCCAGGCCACTGGCAGTCTTCTTTTGTATTGCCGGTTTGATAGGCTTTCTGGGCGTATTTACAGTAAATCAATTTACACAGACTTTTATAGAAGTTGTTGCCCCGGATGCCAATTTAATCCATCTGGGGGGTACCCCGGGCAATCCTTATTTATATTGGAAACTCGTGATTGGCATCGTCTTGTCCGCAATTACCTCATTGGTCATATTTGGCGGACTAAGGAAAATTGCCAAAGTCGCCACCGCCATAGTGCCTTTTATGGTTGTGCTTTATTTCCTCGCAGTTCTTATAGTCATGGTGATAAATGCAGATCAAATACTGCCCTCCTTAAAGCTTATTTTTACCGAAGCCTTTAATTTCAAGACGGCCGTTGAAGGCGGGTTTTGGGGCATGGTTATCCTGGGGGTTCGCAGGGCGGTATTTTCGAATGAAGCGGGCCTTGGGAGCGCCCCGATGTACCATGGACAGTCCAGAACCAAAGAGCCCGTTCAGGAAGGATTGGTGGCCATGCTCGGCCCTTTTATCGATACGATCATCGTCTGTACGCTGACTGCCGTAGTCATCATTCTGAGCGGGGCATACCTCGAAGCGGAAAGTGATGGCATACTGATGACACTGATCGCCTTTGAGAAATCGCTCTTTGGGTACGGGGATATCCTGTTGATGTTTATTGTGGCTGCCTTTGCCCTTTCCACGCTGTTCACCTATTCTTATTACGGGGTAAAGTGTCTGTCTTTCTTAACCAATGCCCGTATAGGGAAATGGTTCAACGTATATTTTGTCGCTACCATTACCTTTGCAGCCGTAGCTTCCGTAACTTTGGTCATTAACCTGATCGACCTTGCCTATGCCCTTATGGTGGTTCCCAATATGATTGCGGTACTCTATCTGGCTCCAAAGGTGAATCCTCAGATGAAAGCGTATTTTCTAAAACAGCGGAATGAAAAAGCATAAAGCCGGTTTTGTAAATATCATTGGCAATCCAAATGTGGGTAAGTCAACGCTGATGAATGCCTTTGTGGGAGAGAAATTATCCATTATTACCTCCAAGGCGCAGACTACCAGGCACCGCATTCTGGGGATCGTAAATGGGGAAGATTTTCAGGTGGTTTTGTCCGATACACCGGGGATCATAAAACCGGCCTATGAATTACAAAACTCCATGATGGACTTTGTAAGGTCGGCTTTCGAAGATGCCGATGTCCTCCTCTATATGGTGGAAATAGGAGAAAAAGCCCTTAAGGATGAAAATTTCTTTGCGAAGATCCAAAGTAGTAAAATACCTGTACTGCTATTGATAAATAAAATTGATGCCTCAGAGCAGTCAGTGCTGGAGGAACAGGTTGCATACTGGCAGGATCAACTGCCAAAGGCAGAAATCCATCCCATTTCCGCACTTCTGAATTTCAATGTGAGGGAAGTATTTGAAAGGATCGTGGAACTCTTGCCGGAGGCCCCTCCTTTTTACCCTAAGGATCAATTGACCGACAGGCCGGAACGGTTCTTTGTAAATGAGACGATTCGCGAAAAAATTTTAAAACACTACATGAAGGAGATACCATATGCCGTTGAAATAGACACTGAAGAATTTTTTGAGGATGAAAAGATCATCCGGATGCGCTCGGTTATTATGGTGGAGAGGGAAACTCAAAAAGGGATTATTATCGGTCACAAAGGCAGTGCCCTGAAAAGGGTTGGCGTAGAAGCCAGGAAAGACCTTGAAAAATTCTTTGATAAACAGGTACACCTGGAATTGTACGTGAAAGTAAACAAGAACTGGAGAAGTGATCCTCGGCAACTTCGCAGATTTGGTTATAATCAGAAATAGATCCTATTGCCCAATAGCCTCTTTCATAAATTGATGAAGTTCGTTCATTTGCGGCCGGCCCCTGCGTTTGCCAAGCCGCCCAAATAGATAAAGCACCACCCAAACAAGGACCATGAATGCCATGGCTCCTAATTGCAATTGATAAGGCCGCCCCAGGGAGGCATTGGAATAAGCCCAGATACCTAAAATGATAAACAGGGTCGCCACCCCGAAATGCAGGAACATAAAAAAAGTCCACAAGGTAGGATTTGGCCCGAAGAGCCCGTGGACCTCGCAAGTATGGTGATTCTCCTCCGTAAATTCCAGATGCAGCTGAGGCGACCAGAAATGGGCGTGTTCTCTTTTGAATTTTATAAAAATATGATCATCGAGTCGTTTTACGATATAGGGGCTCCTTTGAAATTCAATGAAATTGCACAGGGATCGTTCTTTGGACTCTTGCAACAGTAATTTAAAACGAGGCCGTAAGACAATTTCACTGGGTAGTCGTTCCATTCATTTTTTGATTTAAATAGGGAATATATTGAAGTCGCGCTACTGAAGATATGATATTTATCATATTGCTGTGTACTATGACCAGGGTTGCCGCCTGTTTCCCTGGTATGCTATATCTAACATACCATTTAAGCAAGATAAGCGCTCGCTTCCCGTACGGTCCATACAGAAAATGTATTCCGGACCGTACCTTGGTTTACAGTACATTCCCTCTAATCAAATGGTTACGATTCCGCCCTATTCATTTCGTCGAAAAAACGGAGGCTTCTGTCAAATAATGCCCTACTTTTCCTATATTTGGTTCATCGATGAAATGCATAGTTTTATCGATGAAATGCTAAAAATCCCCCAAAAGCATGAACAATGTAGTTATCATTGGCGCATCCGGTCATGGAAGTGTTGTCCTGGATAGTATTGAAAAGGAGGGCAGGTACAATGTGATCGGCTTTGTGGATTCCTTCAAAAAGAAGGGTCGAAAACAGAATGGTTATGAAGTGCTTGGCAATGAATACGACCTTCCCGGACTCATTGAGAAATTCAACATATTCGGAGGCATCGTGGCAATTGGGGATAACTGGACAAGAAGTTCCCTGGTCCAAAAAGTGATGAAGATCGCCCCCGATTTTACCTTTATTACCGCCATACATCCCAATGCCATAATAGGTAAAGACGTCACTATTGGAAAAGGAACCGTTATCGTTCCGGGGGTGATCGTAAATGCCAATGCCGTGATATCTGATCATTGTATACTAAATACCAATTCATCCCTGGGGCATGACGGATTTATGCATGATTTTAGCAGTCTGGCATCCGGTGTATGTACGGGCGGGAACTTTATCCTGGGGGGATATTCTGCTGTTTCATTGGGTAGCAGCGTTATTGAAAACATTACCATTGGAGAGCATTCGGTCATTGGAGCAGGTTCCCTGGTAGTCAGGGACATCCGGAATAATGTCGTGGCCTACGGTTCCCCGGCTACCGTAGCCAGGACACGCTTGGCCGGGGACCCATATTTATCGGGAATTATTAAACCCACACTGTCCCCTTTCGGATAATTCCACTTTATTTTTATTCCATTCCCTATTAACATTACCTTTGTGGCCTAATTTTTATTTATGGGCGCAATTGTTGCCATTGTGGGAAGG
>DATGCB010000485.1:0-2410 GCA_035312365.1 Eudoraea sp.
GTTTTACTACCTGGCAGGATAGGCCCTGCTGCGTTTTTATTATATAAAAACGCAAGACATGAAAACGCTTATAACTTTAATTTTTGTACTTCTTATCGGATTCACCGCTAAAGCTCAGGATACTAAAACTGAAACTAAGGTCGCTATTGTAGAAATGGGAATTGTAGGCGATACCAACAAGGAAGTTAAAGAGACTGCTACTGATGTTGCCCGTCTGTATAGGAGAAGCAACTCCAGAGTTAAAAAAGCACTTTCTTTCACTACAAAAAGAAACAAGTCTAAATTGGCTTAATACAAAACCGGATTACAAAAGGGGGCCCATTAACCTTTACAAATACTACCACAGGCCAAAACAACCCTGCCGCCGAATTTATTTTTTATTTCCACTATGCGAGGTCCCGTGCAGGTTCCTGATAAAAACTACCTCCTATTACAAAGGCCGCTGAGATGATCATTAAATTCTTTACAATGTATTGTCCTTCCATGGTTGGCATTAAGTAACTACCATTTTGAAAGGTAATTTCCGGTAAAAAAACCAAAGGCAGGAACGTACCTAACATCTGTAAAAGCAAAAGCGGTATCGCTATCCTCGTGGTGATTTTAGTTAAAAAACACAAGCCAATAACCACTTCCCACCAGCCAATAAGGTCTAACCAAACCTCTGGTTCAATAAAGGGCAGCCAGGCAACGGTGGCCTTTACAAGTGGCTCCGCCGGAGAGACTCCCAGGGGTTTCAGAATCCCATACCAAAAGAAAATTACAGCGAAGGAAAAGCGTATGGCCGGAACACCCCATCGTTTCATGTTCCGTGCAACCCTCTGGTCTATTTTATGAATATTTACACGCATACTTTATAATTTACCGGCCCAATGTAAGGGTTTACATTTACTTATTAAACTTTTCTGTGAAGCTTCCCAATTTTTCATTCATCGTAAAAAATAACGGCATTCCTTCAAACTAAATTCTCACGCATAGGGATCCAATGGTCAACGGTACACACCCACTTGCATTGCCTTTAAAAATAAGCCAACTGCTGTAGTAGATAAAGGCTGCCAGGGCCGGCCATAACAAGATTCTTAGCATTACAGGGGCAATAAGGCGGTCAATAGACAAATGGGATTTTAAAGTTTTCATTTTTGAAAATTTAATTGGATCTCATTTGTAAATTCAATTGATTTTGCTCCTGATCGGGTGGATCCCCATAAGGATCTGCCGAAGGGCATACAATGAAAAACCCAACAGGAACATAACCCCCAAAACCATATTACTCTTGTAGGCTGGGATAAAACTAAAACTGCCTGCCGCAGCCGAAATGCCCCAAATGGCCACCCAGATGATCAGTTTAGCCTTGAGATACAGATCCTGTGGATGAATTTCAACTTCTCAATGACTGGCTGATTTGTTACGAAAGGATAAATATCCGGGATGCCCATACTCCTGTTTATGGAATTGATGGCAAAAAAAATGGGGATACAACTGTCCATAATTCTTTGGAAGTCAATTTCCTCATAGGGGTCGAACCCGATTGAACTTTGGAGTATTTCGTTGTTCCCTGGATGGGGATTTGTAGAAAGGCCAAAATGAAAGGCCGTTTCAAGGGTGTCTAAAATATGCAGGTAGTGTGCCCATGTCTCTGCCCAATCCTCCCAGGGATGCGAAGTGGCATATTCACTGATGTAGTTATTTTGCCAATTTACTTTGGCGCCCTCTGTGTAATAGGTCTTCAGGGAAGTCGGATAATCTGATCGTTCGTCCCCAAACAACCCCCGATAACCGGCCAGTGCGTCTGAATCAGGACCAATCAGTCTGTCCCAGTAGTAATGACCAACCTCATGTCTGAAATGACCGATCAACGTGCGATAGGGCTCCGACAAATGGATCTTCATTTGTTCTAGGTGTACGGAGTCCGCTTCGGAGAGTAGGATCGTAATTACCCCATTGGCATGGCCCGTCATTACCTTTGGTTCGTTCTCCGCATACTCATTGGATATAAAGTCGAAGCACAGGCCTGTTCCTTTATTGTTCATTTTACTTTCCATGGGCAGTCCGAGGCGTTCCAATTGAAAAATGAGCCGGTGTTTTGCAACTTCCAGTTTCATCCATTTTTCAAAATTTTCCTCGCTGTCCAACGAAGGAATCGTTCTGTTAAGCTCACAGGCCATACAGAATTTCTCAAATTCATTACCTGTAACAAGCCAGTTACAAACATTGGATCTGTGGTTGGCACAAAACGTATAGGTTATCATTAGTTGATCAGGACCTTGCAGGTACCAGGAATTCAGGGAGGGATTTAAAGCGACCATCCTTCGCCAGGCGGGAATATAGCCAAGAAGGTAGCCGCATTGCACGCACTGATGATTTTCAAAGTATACCGGATTGTTGCAATGATCGCAGTTAAAAATCTTCATAA
>DATGCB010000486.1:0-4570 GCA_035312365.1 Eudoraea sp.
AGTTATGGGAGATGAAACGGGCGTAAGTTTTGAATGGCCCTTGAGCGACCTTAGGAACGATCGTTTAAAATTCGAGATTCCCGGAACGGGATACGAATTGATCCTGCAACGCGTTTGCGATGACAATAACAGCGATGGTGATGTACCGGAGATCCGCAACGTATTGATGGGCGGAGAATGGGTGGTAGCTCTTTACGAGGATGGTGAAGTAAATGAAACGCAAAACTACCTCGGATATAACTTTGCTTTTTCTGCAGAGCATATGGTAAGCGCTACCCTGGGGGAAACCGGCCCTTCATTTCCTGGATTGTGGAGAGTGATAAGGAATAGTGACGGAAAACTGATGGTATACCTCAACCTGGGTGATGAAGATCCCCTGGGTGAACTTACCGATGACTGGAGCTTTGTTTCAATGACCAACGGTGGCAGGCTGGAGTTGAAAAGTGAGAGCGGAGACGGTAGCGTAAGTACGTTGGTTTTCGAAAAGAAGTAAATTGATTTCCTGAGGGAACAGGATTAAAAAATACCTTATTTGCCCCACTTTTGCTAAAAGGGTAGTTTCAACTGGGACTACCCTTTTTCCTTTATATTTCCCGGCCAGAACTTCCTTCATCCCGGCGATATTCTTAAATTTGCACTTCCCCGTAAATAACGTGAGAAGATGTTTGATAATTTAAGTGAAAAACTCGATAAAGCCCTGCATGTCCTTAAGGGCCACGGACAGATAACAGAAATCAATGTAGCAGAGACCACGAAAGAGGTCAGGAGGGCTTTGCTGGACGCAGATGTCAATTTTAAAATTGCCAAGGATTTCACCAATAAGGTAAAGGAAAAGGCCTTAGGGCAAAATGTGCTGACGACCCTGAAGCCGGGTCAACTCATGGTGAAAATAGTCAAGGATGAACTCACCGAACTCATGGGCGGTGACACGGAAGGGATTAACCTGTCCGGAAATCCCGCAATAATTCTGATGTCTGGCCTGCAAGGCTCTGGTAAAACGACCTTTTCTGCGAAACTGGCCAATTTCCTCAAGAAAAAGAAAACCAGGAACCCCCTGCTGGTTGCCTGTGATGTCTACCGCCCCGCGGCCATAGACCAATTGCATGTGGTGGGAGAGCAAGTCGGTGTTGCAGTCTTTTCAGACAAGGAAAACAAGGATCCCGTTTCCCTGGCAAAAGCAGGGGTGTCGTATGCCAATGCCAACGGGTATAATGTGGTGATCATCGATACAGCGGGTCGCCTGGCGGTGGATGAGCACATGATGACCGAAATAGCCAATATAAGGGATGCGGTTCTACCCCAGGAAACCTTGTTTGTTGTCGATTCAATGACGGGGCAGGATGCTGTTAATACGGCAAAGGCCTTTAACGATGTGTTGAATTTTGACGGGGTTGTTCTGACCAAACTCGATGGGGATACCCGCGGTGGGGCAGCCATTTCCATTAAATCAGTGGTAGATAAGCCCATTAAATTTATCGGTACCGGTGAAAAGATGGATGCCATGGACGTATTCCACCCCTCCCGGATGGCAGATCGCATCCTTGGGATGGGGGATGTTATCTCTCTTGTGGAAAGGGCGGAGGAACAGTTTGATGAAGAGGAGGCCAGGAAAATCCAGAAGAAGATCGCCAAAAACACTTTTGGCTTTGATGATTTCCTAAAGCAAATCCAGCAAATTAAAAAAATGGGAAGTATGAAGGACCTGCTGGGGATGATTCCGGGTGCCGGTAAAGCCCTTAAAGGGCTGGATATTGATGATGATGCCTTTAAACATATCGAAGCCATTATCCATTCCATGACCCCGGATGAGCGGGCCACACCTTCTATGCTGAATGCCGGGCGCAAAAAGAGAATTGCCAAAGGAAGTGGGCATACCATTCAGGAAGTAAATCAGTTGATGAAGCAGTTTGAACAAATGAGCAAAATGATGAAAATGATGCAGGGAGGCGGTGGTAAAAAGATGATGCAGATGATGCAGAATATGAAGTAATTGTTAACATTAAATTTGTATTGAATGACGATTCTCGACGGAAGAAAAATATCCGATGAAATAAAAGAAGAAATTGCCGTACAAGTGGCCGAAATGAAGGCTCGCGGGGAAAAAGTCCCCCATCTGGCGGCTGTATTGGTTGGAAATGACGGGGCGAGTCTTACCTATGTAGGCAGTAAAGTGAGGTCCTGCAGGAAAATTGGGTTTGAATCTACGCTGGTCCACTTACCTGAAGACACATCGGAAGAAACTCTGCTTGAACAGGTAAATGCCCTCAATAACAACCAGGATATTGACGGGTATATCGTTCAATTGCCTTTACCGGGCCATATTGACGAACAAAAAGTGCTGATGGCGGTACACCCTGACAAGGATGTCGATGGTTTTCACCCTGAAAATTTTGGAAAAATGGCACTGGATATGCAATCCTTTATCCCGGCCACCCCATTCGGGATCATGGAACTGCTTCGCAGGTATGAAGTATCTGTGGAAGGAAAGCATGCGGTAGTTATCGGGCGCAGTCATATCGTTGGAAGGCCTGTCAGTATCCTTATGAGTCAAAAAAGAAAATCAGGAAATGCCACTGTAACCCTTGCCCATAGCAGAACGAAGGACCTGAAATCACTGACATTACAAGCCGATATCATTGTGTCCGCACTGGGCGTACCCCATTTTCTTAAGGCAGATATGGTCAAGGAAGATGTTGTGATTATTGATGTGGGTATAACAAGGGTTCCTGATGCATCCAGGGAGCGCGGTTATTACATCACAGGCGATGTGGATTTTGAAATGGTGAGTAAAAAAGCCTCTTATATTACACCGGTACCCGGCGGAGTAGGGCCGATGACCATAGCGATGCTTCTCAAAAACACTTTATTGGCAAGAGAACGGCATAAAAAGAAAATTTAAACGCTACCCCTCAGGAAATTGATTCATTTCTATGCCCGACTGGGTGGAATCATTTGGGGTGATTACATCAAGGTCAGCGTCCCCCTCTTTGTTGGTACAAGCGCTCATTGCAATAATGGCAGTTAAGAACAGGGCTGCAAATACTATCTTTTTCATGACTCAATAATTTAGCAGGGATCGTTAGCGAGTTACGGTACTTTATAAACGTTTCGATTCGGGATTTGGTATTTGGGTATTTATGGGAAATGAGTACCTTTTGAAGAAATTCCACATGCATGAAATATTTAATACCCATGCTCTTCACCCTGGGGCTCTTATTTTCGGGGTGTAAGCGGGCAGATGAACAGGGTTCCGGCATCCGTATCAATGTATCATTTTCTGAGGCGGGGAGCAAGGTACCCCTGGATGGCAGACTCCTGCTGATGCTATCGGACGACGATGCGACCGAACCCCGTTTCCAGATCAGTGACCGACTTAATGCGCAGCCCATCTTTGGGATGAATGTTGAAGCTATGGAGCCGAATGAGCCCAGGACCTTTGATTCCGGGATATTCGGCTTTCCCTACGCCAGCCTGAGCGGGCTCCCACCCGGAGAATACAACATACAGGCTTTGCTCCACGTATATGAAACCTTTAGTCTTTCTTCCGGCCACACCGTTAAACTGCCTATGGATAACGGGGAAGGTCAGCAATGGAACCGCTCCCCGGGGAACCTTTATAGCAAACCGGTTAAAATAACAATTGCAGATCGCGGGACCGGGGATGTGGAAGTGGTGATGGATCAGATGATTCCACCCATCCCGGAACCCGAGGACACGGAATGGGTAAAACATATTAAAATAAAATCTGAAAAACTTTCGTCATTTTGGGGCCGGGACATCTACCTCGGAGCCCATATCCTGCTTCCGAAAGGATTTAAAGAACACCCCGAGGCTAAATATCCATTAATGATTTTCCACGGTCATTTTCCCTCAGATTTCGGAGGGTTTCGCACGACCCCTCCGGATCCAAACCTGACATCCGAATATTCTGAACGCTTCCGGCTGGAAGGCTATAATATTATTCAGCAGCAGGAAGCCTATGATTTTTACAAACGTTGGAACGAGCCTGATTTCCCGCGATTTCTGATTATTGAAATACAGCATCCAACCCCCTACTATGATGATTCATATGCGGTTAACTCGGCCAGTCAGGGCCCGTATGGAGATGCCATTACCTATGAGTTAATTCCGCGTATCGAAAAGGAATTCAGGGGCATGGGCGAAGGTTGGTCCAGATTTCTGTATGGCGGCTCCACGGGAGGTTGGGAAGCGCTTGCCGTGCAGGTGAAATACCCAGATGAATACAACGGTTGTTTCGCTGCCTGTCCCGATCCCATCGATTTCAGGGCGTATTGTTTAACGAATATTTATGAGGATCATAATGCCTATTATTACGAGAGTGACCATAAAAAAACCGAGGTACCCAGCCACAGGGATTATTTGGGCCAGGTACAGAGTACCCTGCGCGAAGGGAACCATCTGGAACTGGTATTGGGTGACAAGAGTCGCTCCGGGCAACAATGGGACATCTGGGAGGCAACCTATTCCCCCCAGGGGGAGGATGGGTATCCCGCGAGGCTATGGGATAAAATGACAGGGGACATTGATCACAAAGTGGCTGACTACTGGA
>DATGCB010000487.1:0-2510 GCA_035312365.1 Eudoraea sp.
AAAACATTATCGACAAGGGTGGAGAAGGTCGTTTTCGGGTAGGTGCCCATCAGGTCGAAAAAACGGGATACATTAATTCCCACGGGTTGTAAGGCCAGGAGTACGTCCTCCGCCCCGCATTTGCCTAAAAGAGCAGCTTCCGGTATGGTGGCACATTTATATTTAAAGATACCGTGTTCTTGCTGCATTTTAATAATTTCAGCCGTTTTATGGGTTTTAATATGAGGACGAAGTCTATTGATATCACCAATCATGTTCACCATGCTCGAAATATTTTTTTGAACCCTGGCCGGGTAGACCAACAGGGAAGGAGTAACCACCGCCTCATGATTCTTAATGCTGTACCAGGTTTGGTTTTCCATGGGAAGAATATATCAGTGGAGTTCAAACATGGCCTCTACTTCAACAGGGATATTTCCGGGCAACATCATTCCCACCGCACTTCTGACACCAATGCCGTGATCCTCACCGAATATATCGGCCATCAACTCGCTAAACCCATTAATTACAAGGGGTTGTTGGGCAAAATCGGGTGTTGAATTAACCATGCCAAGTACCTTTACCACTCTTTTAATTTTGTCCAAATCCCCGAAGTGTGTTTTAATGGTGGAAATCATGGTCAGGCCCACTTGTCGGGCTGCAGCTTTGGCTTGCTCAAGGCTGAGGTCATCCCCGGCTCTTCCTGTCATCAGGCTGCCGTCTTCCCGCATAGGACCCTGCCCCGATACATACAAAAAATTATCCACGACCAGGACAGGCTTGTATACCCCGGCCGGGGGAGGGGCAGGTGGTAATATCAGTCCCAGTTCCCTGACCCGCTGTGAAGGTGACTTACTCATATTATTGAAATTTCCGGTGGTGAATGATCTATTAAATATAACATATTTGGACTTGATGAGAAAGGCTTTCACCTTGTTAGGGGATGTACTTGAAATTCAGCGATGGATTTATAGTTTTTTTACGTTGTTGGCCTGGAAGATAGCCATTTAAATCAGAGCACTGACACTGATTTTTGTTATCTTGTATGACAATGCCTTGATCATGGAGAAACGCACATTTTTAAGACATATTGGGCGCTTTGCCGCGGTAACACCGTTTTTACCTTATGCACTTCAGGCTTCGAATACTGAATTTCCTGATGGCTATGTGCTGGAAAAAGACAACGATTTTTGGCAAAGGATTCGCGCAGACTATGCACTAAAACCGGAATATATCAATTTAGAGAACGGATATTACAATATCGCCCCTCAGCCGGTATTAAACAAATTCCTGGACCATGTTAAAAAGGTAAATTATGAGGGATCTTACTATATGCGTACCGTGCAATGGGATAACAAAAAGGGGATTGCAGCACGTTTGGCGCATCTGGTTGGTTGTGCGGCCGAAGAGCTGATCATTACACGGAATACCACAGAATCCCTGGATCTGATCATAAGTGGTTATCCCTGGAAATCGGGTGATGAAGCCATATTTGCCATGCAGGACTACGGAGCGATGAAAGATCAGTTTGAGTTGATAGCACAACGCTTTGGGGTCGTTAATAAGGTGGTTTCAATACCTAACCATCCTAAATCGGATGATGAAATTGTAGCGCTCTACGAGGCAAAGATCACTTCCAAAACGCGATTGATGATGGTCTGCCACATGATCAATATTACCGGGCAGATTCTCCCGGTTCGGAAGATCTGTGAAATGGCCCATGGTCACGGGGTGGAAGTGATGGTGGATGGCGCCCATTGCGTGGGGCATATCGATGTTAATATTGAAGCGCTTGATTGCGATTACTACGGTTCCAGCCTGCACAAATGGCTTAGCACACCCCTTGGAGCCGGACTTCTCTATGTGGCCAAAAAAAATATTCAAAAAGTCTGGCCTTTACTGGCAGATGCCATCGATGAGCCGGACAATATCTATCGGCTGAACCATACCGGGACACATCCTGTTCATACAGATCTGGCAATAGCAGATGCCATGGATTATCTTGAAATTATTGGGATGGACCGTAAGGAAGCCAGGCTGCGCTACCTGCAGCGCTATTGGAGCGACCCCCTGAGAGAAGTGGAACAAGTGGTCATCAATACGCCGGTAGAGGTGCACAGAAGTTGCGGGATTGCCAATGTAGGCATCAGGCACATGTCGCCGGAAAACCTGGCAAAAACCCTTATGGATGAGTTTGGTGTGTTTACCGTTGCCATTGACCGTGCCAATGTACAGGGATGCCGCATAACGCCCAATATCTATACCACTACAGAAGAATTAGACCGTTTTGTGGGGGCGATAAAAATACTGGCGGCACGCAGGTAATTTTGCACCTGTAAAGGATGTTAATATTCCGCTGCGCACCCCAATTTTTTTGTAACTTTAGGAAGAACCCCTGGCACAGAAACTTCGGTTTCCTGTGAAACTCCCGGATGGTCGGGTACCAGGGAAGAAATGATGAAAAATCATATTGATAATGATGTTCCCTTTGCGGAATGAAAGCGTCACACAATGCAAAAACACCTTTGATT
>DATGCB010000488.1:0-3397 GCA_035312365.1 Eudoraea sp.
ATGTATTGCATCAACAGCATTGTCTTTGGCCACTTTAATGATGGCGTCCATATCCAGGTAGGGTTTTAATGGCTCGGTATCCTCCCCGATCTGGTAGCATTCATCCGCCTTATAGCGATGCAGGGAATAGCGGTCCTCATACGTATAGATTCCGACTGTTTTTATTCCGATTTCGACACAGGCCCTGAAAATCCTGATAGCGATCTCCCCCCTGTTGGCAACTAAGACTTTCTTAATATCCACTCCCTAGAATGTTTTAAAAAATGACATTTTCTTTAACCGCAAACTTACCTTTTTTGGTCTTGGAAAGCAATGGGATAACGGTATAAATACGCAAGATTTTGTTACAAATTCACAATATTACTTCGCCGTTCTATTTATATTGACATGACGTGCAGCCGGGAACCACAGTCCTGTTATCGGCATGAAGAATAATCAGCGGCACATGCGTATAAGGTGAAAACTTGACACAGGTGTTGTATTCCGTTATCTTTAAGAAAACAAACAACACAATGGGAAAAGGAGATAGAAAATCGAAAAGGGGAAAAATCGCGAATAAGTCCTATGGGGCAAGACGACCCCGAAGGATTAAAAAAAGGCCCACCGTGGAGGAAAAAATCAGCCCTAAAAAGAAAGCCTAGTCGATCACAAATTCCAATTCCACATCCCCTTCTTCGCTAACGTTAAGTTCGTAGGTATAAAATCCGATAGGTAATTCGGATTCACCTACAAAATCGATCGGTTGCAACGTATAGGTCTCCGCTCCTGACCTAATTTCAACAAAGGCATACCGGTAAGCAGTTTCATAGATCAGATAGTCTGAATAGGCCTCAGGTGCGACGTTCATATGCATTTTCTCGGCATCACCCACCTGTACTTCATCATAGGTAAGGTTACTGGTGTTTTTTATCCGAATATTGACTGCATTCACGTCATCGTCTTTATCCGTACACCCGATAACAATAGTGCTTATTGCAAGTAACACTCCGAATATCCGTTTCATCAGCTTGTTTTTTAAATGATACTATAGCTTTAAAACGGTTGCTTTTGAAAAATATTCTATCGGATAAAGACCAGGGTGTTTTCATCACGTGATTCAATTTCACTAAAGCCATAGCCTTCATAATTAAATCCTTTCAAACCTTCGATGGTATTTACATTGTTCTCCACAACATACCTTGTCATATAGCCCCTTGCGAGCTTGGCATATGTCATGATACTCTTGTACTCCCCATTCTTAAAATCTTTAAACAATGCCGTAATTACCGGAACTTTCAGATCCCTGGTGTTGATGGCTTTAAAATATTCCGCGCTTGCCAGGTTCAGGAATATTTCATCATCTTCTAATTCATTATTTAAAGACTGGGTAATCTTTTTGCTCCAGAAGGCATATAAATTCTTGTTTTTTCCGACTGGGAATTTAGTTCCCATTTCAAGGCGGTAGGGCTGTATAAGGTCCAGCGGTTTTAGGATGCCATACAATCCCGAAATAATACGCAGGGAGTTTTGAAGCGTATTCAATTTATCTACGGGAAGGTTATATACGTCTAATCCCCTGTAAACATCGCCACTAAAGGCATAAACTGCCTGTCTGGCATTTGTATTGGTAAAAGGCAGGCTCCAATCCTGGTTCCGCTCGTAATTGAGATCCGCAAGGGTCCCTGATATATTCATCAACCTGGACAGGCTTCTGGCCGATTTCTTTTTTAAAAGTTTATTAAGCCTTTCCGATTCGGGTAGAAATTGAGCCTCAGAATACTCGGCGGTTGGTATTATGCTTTCAAAATTGAGCGATTTTGCGGGGGATATAACAATTTTCATAGTGCGTTTATTTAATATAAAAATAATGAGGATTTTCGTGAAAACCTGAAGGGAGAACTAAAAGAGTTTTCCATGGCGTATTCCCGGAAAATGATGGTTAATGATTGTGTTTGGCATACGCACGCCACTTTGTAATGCACGCCGCCATATCTTCCGGAATTTCTGAATCGAATTGCATTTGCTTCCTGCTAACCGGATGGATGAACCCCAATGTTTTGGCATGCAGTGCCTGCCTGGGCAATACTTTAAAGGCATTATCCACAAATTGCCTGTATTTGGTAAACGTGGTACCTTTTAGAATTTTATCTCCCCCATATCGTTGGTCATTGAACAGGGTATGTCCGATATATTTCATATGAACGCGAATTTGATGGGTCCTGCCGGTTTCCAGCTTACAGGAGACGAGCGTTACATACCCCAGGCGATCAATAACCTCGTAGTGGGTTACGGCCTCCTTGCCCTGATCACCTTCCGGGAAGACCTGCATCTGCAACCTGTTTTTGGGACTTCGGCCAATATGGCCCTCAATGGTCCCCTGATCATCTTCCATATTTCCCCACACCAGCGCAATATATTCCCGGGTGCTGGATTTATCAAAAAACTGTTTGGCGAGGTGGGCCATGGCAGTTTCCGTTTTGGCAACTACGAGAAGACCGGAAGTATCCTTATCGATGCGGTGCACCAATCCTGGCCGTTCATTGCTGTTCACAGGAAGATCGGCTGTATGATGTAGCAGCGCATTGATGAGGGTTCCTGAATAGTTGCCATGGCCCGGATGAACGACCATACCCGCAGGTTTATTTACCACCAGCAACACATCATCCTCGTATACAATGTTGAGCGGAATGTCTTCCGGGCTCAATAAGAATTCATAGGGAGGATATTCAAAAAGTACCTTGACCTCATCTCCCGATTTTACCTTGTAATTCTGCCTTACTCTGACATCATTTACCCAAATATTTCCGGATTTGGCAGCCTGCTGGATCTTATTTCTCGTGGCATTTTCAATAAAATTCATCAGAAATTTATCAACCCGCAGGGGTTCCTGTCCCTTGGAGGCAATAAATTTATGATGTTCAAAAAGCTCATCGTTCCCGGGATCGGAAGAAGTATCAGTATCCATATTCTAATCAGAATTGGCCTGTACACGGGCCCTGTCGGGAATATCGCCATTGCCGCACACCAATTCTATTTTCGAGGTCTTCGGGAGCTTATCACCCGGTTTTATAGCTTTGCCCTTGTGTTTGATATAATAAACCATGTCTTTCCCCAACTGATCAATATACGTTACGCGTTCTACGTCCAAACCCACTGCCCTCAGCATGGACGTGGCATTGCGCTGCGTCACCTGAATGATCTGCGGGATTGTAACTTTTTTATAACCCGAAGGATTTACAGTGACATAGATCTTCCTGTTTTCCTTTACCCTGTTGCCCGCCGGCGGATTTTGTTCTATGATGGAAAATCGCGGGTAGTCCGGATTAAAATTGGCAGAATCCAAAACCTGATAACGGAGGTGTGCGTCTTCAATGACCTTTCTCATATCCATGACAGACATCCTGGAAAGATCCGGTAC
>DATGCB010000489.1:0-5149 GCA_035312365.1 Eudoraea sp.
CAACGGGGTGTTGTTTCTAAGCCACCCGAACAACCGGATGCATCCGGAGCCCATGCGGGTGTGGCCCATTGATGCCAATGGGGGTAGGGGGGATATGTTTTTTGAATTCTGTCCTATTCGTCATGAAGAATGGATGATAGCACCAGAAAACGATTATGTCCTGAACTACAGGATGGTTGTATTTGAGGGCCGGCTTAGCGCGGAAGAAGCCGAAACCTATTGGCAGGCATTTGCATATCCTCCCGACATAGAAATCATTAAAAAATAAACCAAAATACACAAGATGCAAAGAAGAAAATTTATTAACAGAACAGCACTTGGGACCACTGCAATGGTAGGATTTCCAACCATCGTTCCCGCCCATGTATTGGGGAAGAACGCTCCCAGCAATAAAATAAATATCGGGCAGATTGGTTGTGGAAGAATTGCCAGGGGCCACGACATTCAGGACACCATTCAATTTGAAGATGCAAGATTTATGGCGGTTTGCGATGTGGATGCTAAGCGAACAATGGATGCCAAAGTCCTGGTGAACGAATTTTACAAGGAAAAAACCGGGAAGGACAACTATGTGGATGTAAAGACGTATAGCGATTATCGCGAAATGTTGCTCAACAAAGATATCGATGCCGTTATCATCAGCACCCCGGATCACTGGCATTCACAACCCGCCATGGAGGCTGCAATGGCCGGAAAGGATATTTATTTACAAAAACCAACCTCACTGACCATAAAGGAAGGTCAGCAGTTGAGGGATGTGGTGAAAAAGACGAATGTAATTCTTCAGGTAGGTACACAGCAGCGGTCAATGCCTCAATTCCGGGTAGCCGCTGAACTCGTTCGGAATGGAAGGATCGGAAAGATCCATACCGTGAAAATTGGTTTACCGGGAGATCCCGCGGGCCCTGCAGCACCACCAATGCCTGTTCCGGACAGCTTAAATTATGAAATGTGGTTGGGTTCAACACCGGAAGTACCCTACACGGAGATCGGGGTACATCCCCAGAATGATTACAGCCGTCCAGGTTGGTTGCGGTTGGAACAATACGGTGCCGGTATGATCACCGGTTGGGGTCAGCACCATTACGATTCGGCGGCCTGGGGAATGGATACGGAACTAACGGGCCCCGTTACCGTGGAGGCGCTGGCAGAATTCCCGAAGTCCGGCCTGTGGAATGTCCATGGCGATTTTTTTGTTAAGCAGGAATATAAAAATGGAATCACGGTTTATACCAGCGGCGGATATACCAACGGAATTAGATATGAAGGCACTGAAGGCTGGATCTTTGTTTCAAGGGGGGATTACATTGCTTCGGCCTCCGATCCGGTGGATAAAGAAAAAAGCAGCAAAGCGTTAGACGCCTCTGACCCGGAAATCCTGAATTCCGTACTTGGAGAAAATGAAATCCATCTGTACAAAAGCGATGACCAGCACGGTAACTGGCTGGAATGCATAAAGTCGAGGAAGCAACCTATTTCGCCGATCGACATAGGTCATAAGGCCTGCGTGGTATGCCTGATCAGCCATATCGCGATGAAATTCGACAGAAAGCTGGAATGGGACAATGAGACTGAAAGGTTTGTAAATGATAAAGAGGCCAATGCCCTGCTAAGGCGGGAGCAGCGAAAACCATACGGAACTGATTATGTCAAGGTTTAGAAAACTGATCGTTATGAAAAATGCCATGTACCTCTTCCTGCTCATACTATGCCTTGCGTGTGGAGAAAACAAACCAACAGATAAAGCTGTATTGATGGAATCCGAAAAAGTAAGACTCATGACCCTGGATCCAGGTCATTTCCATGCCGCTTTGGTACAAAAGACCATGTATGAACAAGTTGATTCAACGATCTTTGTGTTTGCCCCCGACGGGCCTGAAGTACAGGATTTTTTAGACAAAATTAAATCGTACAATTCGCGCGAAGAATCCCCAACCGCATGGAATATCCATACGTATTTTGGCGACGATTACCTCGAAAAGATGTTGTCTCAAAAGCCGGGCAATGTTATGGTGGTCGCCGGAAAGAATTCCAAAAAAATAGATTATATTCTCGAAGCTGTAAGGGCTGGTCTTAATGTCTTTGCAGATAAACCTCTGGTGATTGACCCGGATGGGTTTAATAAATTGAAGCAGGTTTTTAAGATCGCTGAGGAAAAAGGTGTAGTGGTCTATGATATTATGACGGAGCGGTTTGAGGCCACTACGGCTATGCAGAAACTCCTGTCAGGGATACCCTCTATTTTTGGGGAGCTGGTACAAGGTAGCAGGGAGAAGCCGGCCATAAGTAAGGAAAGTGTTCATCATTTTTTTAAATATGTATCCGGGCAGCCTTTGGTAAGGCCACCCTGGTTTTTCGACGTGGAGGAGGAAGGCGAAGGAATCGTGGATGTCACTACTCATTTGGTCGACCTTGTACAGTGGGAGGCCTTTTCCGGCCAAATAATCGATTCATCGGACATTGAGATCACTGGAGCAAAACGTTGGCCGACTGTACTTTCGAAGGAGGAGTTTAGCAAAGTGACCGGATTGGAGGCGTTTCCGGAGTATCTTCAAAAAGATATCAAAGATGGAAATCTGAACGTTTACTGCAATGGAGAAATTAACTATATGATTAAGGGGAAGCACGCCAAGGTTTCTGTCATTTGGAATTTTCAGGCCCCTGAGGGAACCGGAGACACTCATTACAGCATCATGCGCGGAACTAAAAGTGATCTGATCATAAAACAAGGCGCAGAAGAGGATTATAAACCAACACTTTATGTCAATTTTCATGGGGACACCCAATTTGAAGGCCTGGAAGACGCTGATACTGAGAATTTGGTTGAGCACCGGTTCCCGGGGACAAAAGCCGAACGGGTTTCAAAAGGACATTGGAAAATTGTAATACCAGATAAATTTAAGGTAGGGCATGAAGCCCATTTTGCCCAGGTTACAGAAAACTACCTGGATTACCTGGAAAGAGGTGAATTGCCTGCCTGGGAAGTCCCTAATATGCTCACCAAATATTATGTCACAACGGCGGCCTATAAATTGGCCAAAGACTGATTTTAAAGGAGATGATCTTTCCCTGAGTCCGGGATTAAGCGGGAACAATTATTTCCCTGTATTCCATATAAAAGGCTTCCAGTTTCAACATGGAATCATTTAGAAATAACATGGTCTCCCGCCAGGTATTCTTGTCGTGAATGGAAACCCATTCCTTCCTTATATAGATCCTGCAGATTTCCTTTTGGTTATCTAAAAGGTATGAATCGTCAAAGATAGCCTCCGGGAGGTAGTCCGACTTCAATACTGTTTTCAGGGCTTGTAACCGGTCCCATATCGCCATTCTCCTGTCCATGTCGGGATGCGCCGCATCCAGGGAAACCATGGCTGTTTTTGTGTTGAAGTGAAACTTGAGCGCTAGCCCTTTAGTTTTTGTCTGATATAATACCCATTTTTTCGGGAACGACTTTCCGAAAGAGATCCAGAACTTCTGGCGCAGTTGTTTAGAGGCTTCCCTGCCAAACATTCAGAGAAAATATGCGATTAGTACCCCCAGTACTATCGCTGAAAGTTTTCTCAGGGTAAAATTATGACCCTCGGCGCTTTCAAATAATATGATGGTAGAAATGTGAAGAAAAACTCCGATGACGACCGCTGTGAGCGGCGCATAATAATTTGTAATAAATTCAGAATGCAACGTCAGGTAGCTCCCCAAAGGAGTCATTAAAGAAAACAACAACATAAATAGAAACGCATAGGAGCGTTTCATCTTTGAATTTAATAGGAATATACTCAGGATTAGGGCAATGGGTATTTTATGGACCAGGATCCCGTAAATAATGCTTTTGTGTTGCGCAATGGGGAGGCCCTCAAGGAGGGAATGTATTGAGAGGCTCAGAAACAGCAACCAGGGAAATGATTTGTTTTCTTCAGCCAAATGAAGATGCCCATGTTCCGCACCCTGCGAAAAAACCTCCAGAAATACCTGCAATAAGATCCCCAGCATTACGAATACTCCGATGGTTTTGGCATCTGTATTTTCATATACTTCTGGAAATAATTCAAAAAGCGTAAGGGATAACAGGAAAGCGCCGCTGAACGCCAGCAATAAACGCAACGATTCTCCCTTTTTTGGTTTAAAAAGAAGCACAAAACCGAAGCTCAAAAGGACAGCAAGAATTAAAAAGATATAGGTCATTTGGATGAAGTCATTCTATATTGTGATTTGAAGGTCACAAGGCCAAAATTAGTGTATTTTTGTGGCATTCGCGGAATATTACCTGGCCTGCAATTGATAAAGGCCCGGGAGGACGGGAAACCTGTTAAACCATGGTTTCAAAAAAAGGTTCTACGCTATGAGTTCAAATTTTAAAATGGTAGCCAAGACCATGTTTGGTTTTGAACCTTTGCTCGCTAAAGAATTGCGAAACCTGGGTGCCGGCAATGTAGAGGAAGGAATCCGGAATGTCTCTTTTGATGGGGATACCGGTTTTATGTACAAAGCCAACCTGTGTTTGCGCACAGCCATCAAGATCCTGAAACCTGTCCACACCTTTTATGCCAGGGATGAAAAAGAGCTGTACCAAAAAATATACGCCTTTGATTGGTCTGTTTACCTGGATGCAAAGGCCACTTTTGCGATCGACAGTACAATACATTCAAAAACCTTTACACACTCCCTTTACGTATCCCAAAAAGTGAAAGATGCCATTGTTGACAAATTCCGGGATACCGGTGGCAGGCGGCCTGGTGTGGATGTTACTTCTCCGGATGTGCGCTTGAACGTTCACATGCAAGAAAACCGATGTACCGTTTCCTTAGACAGTTCCGGGAGTTCTCTTCATCAAAGAGGCTATAAGACTGTAACCAACATCGCGCCTATCAATGAGGTGCTTGCTGCCGGATTGTTGCTGTTAAGTGGTTGGGATGGAAGGAGTGATTTTCTGGATCCGATGTGCGGCAGTGGGACCTTGATAATTGAAGCCGCCATGATCGCCTGCAATATCCCGGCTAATATAAACCGGGAGCTCTTTGCATTTCAGCGATGGAAGGATTACGACAGGCCATTGTTTGATAAGATCAGGGAGGCCAGCCTGAATAAAGCCCGGGAATTCAACCATACCATATCCGGGTACGACAAAGCCCCTTCCGCCGTGCGCAAG
>DATGCB010000490.1:0-7449 GCA_035312365.1 Eudoraea sp.
TCTTTGATATGTAATATTGAAACCTTCCTTCCACATTTTCCAACTCACTTAAAAGCCTGAGAATCTCCATTTTTTCCAATCCCATCAGGTCTGCAGTGGCGTATATCGCCAAAACATTATAGGCGTTGAAATGCCCGATGAGCTTTGTCCAAAGCTCGTTGTCATCAATTTTAAGCAGTTGGCCATTAAATTGATTTTCAAGGATCTGCGCCCTGTAATCAGCATAGGTCTTCAGGGCATAGGTGTATTTTTTGGCCTTCGTATTCTGAAGCATTACAAGGCCATTCTTATCATCGAGGTTGACAAGCGCAAAGGCATTTTTAGAAAGATCATCGAAGAGCTTCTTTTTAGTATCCCGGTAGGCTGCAAAGGTCTTGTGGTAATCCAGATGATCGTGCGTGAGATTTGTAAATATGGCGCCTTCAAAGACAAGTCCTTCCGTTCTCTTTTGGTGGATACCATGAGAACTCACCTCCATAAAACAAAATTCCACACCGGCAACATTCATCAGCCGGAGATATTTATTAATGGTAAGTGCATCCGGGGTTGTATGACCCGTTTCGTATTCCTTTTCATCCACAATGATCTTAATGGTAGACAGCAACCCGACTTTATAGCCCGCCTTTTTGAACAATTGATACAGCAAACTGCTTATTGTAGTCTTCCCATTCGTCCCCGTTACCCCGATCAGTTTCAGGTTTTTGGACGGGTTATCATAGAAGTTGGAAGCCATGATGGCCAGCGCAGTATTTCCGTTGCGCACTTCAATATAAGTGACATCATCTTCCATTTTTTCCGGAAGAGCTTCACAGACCACCGTATTCGCCCCGGATCGGATGGCGCTTTTAATAAATTCATGACCATCGGTAACAGTCCCTTTGATGGCCACAAATACATCATTCTTCCTTACCTTTCTTGAATCAAAGCAAACGGAATTCACCATAATGTTCGTTGAACCGCTTACAGCCATAAGGCCCACTCCATACAATATGTCCTTCAGTGACTTCATGAAAGTTCGAGTACTATTTTTGTAACCTTATCCAGGTCGGTTCCCTGAGCAATGGATTGTTTTTTTACTTTCCCGTTGCCCTTTATCTCCACCTTCAAACCTAAATTCTCCAGGATCGAAATGGCATCCATGCCACACATCCCTGTTACATTGGGAACTTTGTTGTATTTCTTCTGAGCTTCTGCGTAAAATTTCTGATAGCTGGTATCGAGCTTCGGGCTTACCGTTTCAAGGGATTCAACCTCGTCGATCAGCGGGTTATTGGCATATATCTTTCTGGCGACTGACTTAAATACCGGACCAGAAACGTCTGCTCCGTAATAACCCACGCCCTTATCAGGTTCATGGATGACGACAATACAGGAGAATTTTGGGTCTTCAGCAGGAAAATATCCTGCAAAAGTGGAGATGTACTTAAGTTTATCAGGATCGCGGGACACATAGTTTTTCTGGGCCGTACCGGTTTTACCCGCCATGGAAAAATTGGGGGAATAAAGCCCGTGGCCGGTTCCGTATTTTTTCTCAACCACATTTTTAAGGAGTTGCTGTGTAATGGCTACCGTTTCCCGTGAACAGATGGACGGATTAAGGATTTCCTTTTCGAATTTGTATATGATCTTATTCCCCTCCTTGACTTCTTTGATCAGTCTTGGCCGGAGCATTTCACCGTCGTTCGCGATTGCGTTATAAAACGCGAGTGTCTGTAAGGGCGTGAGAGATACTTCGTACCCGTGAGACATCCAGGCCAGCGAAATACCGGACCATCCTTTATCGCCCGGATACCGCAAGACGGGCTTCCCTTCACCCTTTATGGGCATTCCCAATTCCCTGTGAAGTCCCATATTCATAAGCCGGTTGACAAAAACGGCCGGTTTTTTCTTATATCCGTTATGGATCATTTTGGCAAATGCAGTGTTGGAGGAAACCTCGAAGGCCTTAGCTGCCGATATGTTGCCATAACCCCCGTGTTTGGCATCCCTGACAATGCGGTCGTATACCCGCCACCGGCCTTTTTCAGTATCAATGATCATACTGGTGTCTACTACTTTGTCCTCCAGTGCGGCTACCATGGACATCAACTTAAATGTGGACCCCGGTTCATGGGATTCCCCTATGGCATAGTTGAGTTTTTCATAGTATTTCCCATCCTCGGTCCTGCCCAGGTTGGAAATGGCTTTAATTTCACCGGTCCTGGTCTCCATCACGATCACACAACCGTGATCTGCCTTGTATTTTTCCAACTGTGCCAACAAGGCGTGATGTGCAATGTCCTGAATGTTGATATCGATCGTCGAAACGACATCATATCCGTCTTTGGGTTCAACAATATTATCGAGGCCAATAGGTTTCCATTGGCCTTTGGCGATCTTTTGCTTCAGCCTTTTGCCCTCAACCCCACGTAAATATTGCCCGAATGCACCTTCCAGCCCTACCCTGGTGATATAACCGTTTTCATCAATCCGTTCATAGCCTACACTGCGCTCCGCAATTTTTCCAAGCGGATGTTCCCTGACAGTTTTGTGTTCGGCAATAAAGCCCCCCTTGTACGGACCTTTATTAAAAAGGGGGAAGTCCCTGACTTCTATATATTCGGAGTAGTCCAGGTTCCTCGCTATCAGGGCGTACCTGTTTTCGTTGACCTTGGCCTTCCTCAATATTTTTTCGTAATGCTCCGCCGGTTTTTTCAGCAGCCTGCCCAGATCTTCTGACAAGGGACGCACCTCAGCCTCGAAATCACTGTTTTTAACCGTCATCGCATCAAAGCGAATGGTAT
This sequence comes from Eudoraea sp., assembly GCA_035312365.1. Taxonomy (GTDB): domain Bacteria; phylum Bacteroidota; class Bacteroidia; order Flavobacteriales; family Flavobacteriaceae; genus JAFMPW01. The sequence goes on from DATGCB010000490.1 coordinate 2,784, forward strand.
ACCTGGAGACCGAGGTCGCTAACAGACTGTGATCGTCGGAGTAGAGATTCCCGCGATTTGGAGCAATCGTGAACATTTTTTCAGTTCGCTTCATCGCAAGGGCCTTATACTTGTCCCCATGGATCATCTGAATGCTCACCAATTTTACCACAACCGCAATAGCAAACAGGAATAGGCAACCTGCCACTACATACAACCTCGTCAATATGTTTTTTTCAGTGATTGCCACTTAGTGCTTTTTGGATTTGACCCTTATTTTTTTAGGTGGAGTCTCAGAGGGGTACAGTTCATCTACCTCCAGAACTTCCGTTATTTTCGACTCGAGTTTTAACCGTTGCAGGTCCTTGTGCAGATCCACAAATTCACTTCTCAATTCCTTTACCTCCTCGTTCAACGCGGCGACTTTGTGGACCTTACGATCCGCACTATGGGCACTGCCAATCATGACGGTGGCAAGAAAGGAAGCGAAGATGATGAAGAGCCAATTTTTAGGTGCATCTCCGCTCACCAGAAACTTTCCTTTTAAAATGTCTAAAATTCCCTTTCTCATTTTTATATCTTAAAGCCTTCCTGTTAAAATGAAGGTTGATGCTTTAGTTTGTTCCATTTAATTCAACCTACCTATATTCAAATGCGCTCTGCTATTCTAAGCCTGGCACTCCTCGCCCTGTTATTGCTTCTAATCTCATCCGGTGACGGTTTTATCAGGCCTCCAATTTTCCTGAAAGGAACCGATATATTGCCATAAAAATCTTTTTCCGGCTCCCGCTCAAAAAGCCCGGCCCGAATGAAGCGTTTTACCAACCGGTCTTCGAGGGAATGGTAGCTTATTATGCTCAACCTGCCCCCGCTGTGCAACAACCCGGCTGTTTGCAACAGAAATTCCTCAATTGCATCTAGCTCCTGGTTCACCTCAATGCGGATAGCCTGATAAATCTGGGCTAATATCTTATGAGCCCTGGACGGAGGCAAAAATCGCTGCAGGGCCATCTTTAATTCCGCAGTGGTTTTAATTGGATCATTGTCCCTTTGTTCCACGATGGTTGCCGCGATGGCATCTGCATTTTTTAAATCCCCGTATTTATACAATACGTTCCGCAGGTCGTCATAGGAATACTTGTTTACGACATCATAGGCAGATACACTGTTCTTTTTGCTCATCCTCATATCCAGATCTGCATCAAAACGTGTGGAAAAACCACGCCCGGGCACATCGAACTGGTGGGAGGAAACGCCAAAATCTGCAAGGATCCCGTCGACTTTCCGTATGCCATAGAACTTTAAAAACTGGGTGATGTACCTGAAATTTTCATTGACGAGGACAAACCGTACATCATCTATTGTATTGGCCATTGCATCTTCATCCTGATCGAATGCAAACAATTTTCCCTTTTTTCCCAGCCGACTCAATATTTCCCTGGAATGTCCGCCACCGCCGAAGGTGACATCCACATAAATTCCGTTCCCCTCGATGTTAAGTCCGTCTACGGACTCTTTCAACAATACCGGATTATGATAGCTCGTCCCCATCATCCCCCATTACCTCTTCTGCAAGTGCCGCAAAATTTTCGGCGGTCTCATCAAGCACTTTTTCGTAACTATCCTTATCCCAGATTTCGATGATATTGATAGCAGAACTAAGTACAACCTCCTTTTTAATTCCGGCAATTGACACGAGGTTTCTGGGAATAAGTAACCTTCCGGTAGCATCGATCTCGACAGGTTTTACCCCGGCCGAAAATCTTCGTATAAAATCGTTGTTCTTTTTTTTGAACCTGTTTTTCTTATTCATTTTCTCCATCAGCAAATTCCACTCATCCATGGGATATAGTTCCAGGCAGGGCTGAAAAACAGAGCGTTTAATAACAAAGCCCTTGTTCAGAACAGGGGCCATTTGATTTTTAAGTGTCACAGGAATCATTACCCGCCCCTTAACATCGGCCTTACACTCATATGTTCCAATGAAACTTATCACCTAAAGTTGGTCAGTTTGTTAATTATAAACTCAAATATATAGAATTTATTACCACAAATTACCACAAATTACCACTTTGTTGAAAAAAATTTTAGATTTTTTCCGTTCTTTCCGTCAGAATTCATCGAAAATATGGGATGCCCGCTGGGTGGTAAAAAAACAGGCGGTCAAGGCCTTAAAGCGCGCGAGGAATAGTGGCATCCAGATGTACAAAGGTATTTGTATTATTGGGAAATGCCTATATTTGCGAACTAATACCAGAAGCTGTCCTTAATGAAAGATAAAATTATTACCGAAGCTAAATTCAGGTATATAGAAGTCGGGGAAGGCACTCCAATGATTATTCTTCACGGGCTGATGGGCGGCTTGAGTAATTTTCATGGGGTAACCAGTTATTTTCCAGATAAAGGGTACAAAGTACTGGTACCGGAACTGCCCATTTACGGAATGCCCATGCTTAAAACAAACGTCAAGAATTTTGCCAAATTCCTGGAAAAATTCATTGAATATAAGGGGCTCAAAGACGTCATCCTGCTGGGCAATTCCCTGGGAGGTCATGTTGGGTTGCTCCATACCAAACTCTATCCTAATATGGTCCGGGCGCTCGTAATAACCGGCAGCTCTGGTCTGTATGAAAGCGCTATGGGCGATGGGTATCCCAAAAGGGGGGATTATGAATTTATCAAAAAGAAAGCGCAGGATGTCTTCTACGATCCGGAAGTGGCCACCAAGGAAATTGTAGATGAAGTTTTTGCCACCGTCAACGACAGGATGAAGTTGGTAAAGACCCTTGCTATAGCAAAAAGCGCTATTCGGCACAACATGTCCAGGGACCTGCCAAAAATGAAAACACCTACCTGTATCATATGGGGAAAGAACGATACCGTGACCCCGCCGAACGTCGCCGAAGAATTTCATGAATTATTGCCCGATTCCGAACTTTTCTGGATCGAAAAATGCGGTCATGCCCCCATGATGGAGCACCCCAACGAATTTAATACCATCCTGAACGCCTGGCTGAAGAAACGTAATTTCTAAATTCTTTCCGGATGAAAATAAAGTCGGCCGACTTTGTGGTGAGCAATTCCAGTGTGGAAAAGTGCCCTGCTGAACCACTGCCTGAGTACGCATTTATTGGTCGGTCTAATGTCGGGAAATCCTCCCTGATCAATATGCTCACAGGGCGTAAAAATCTGGCGAAAACCTCTGGAAGGCCTGGTAAAACGCAGCTAATCAACCATTTTAAAATCAATGGGAACTGGTTCCTTGTTGACCTTCCCGGTTATGGGTATGCCCGGGTTTCCAAAAAAGAGAAAAAAGTATTCCAAAGGTACATCACAGATTACTTCAGAAAGCGCAAACAATTGGTAAACGCCTTTGTTTTAGTCGATATACGGCATGCACCTCAAAAAATTGACCTCGAATTCATGGTATGGATGGGCGAAAATATGATCCCTTTTTCCATCATTTTTACAAAGGCGGATAAGCTGAAACCAAAAACTATAGCATCTCATGTAGCGGCCTATATAGAAGAATTACTCAACATGGATTGGGAAGAAGCTCCTCCTTCCTTTGTAACCTCATCGACACAAAATCTGGGCCGGGAAGAGGTGTTGGGATATATAGAAGCCATCAACCGTGCTTTTTTTAATACGGGTGAAGGGAATTTCGTGGTAATTGAATAGCGGGCCAGACCCGTAAACCCCCATCATATTGTAAAAGATGGTTGCAGCAACCGAATTCTTTGGCTTAAAATTGGTATCCCAACCAGAAATGAAAGCGATGCCTAACCCATGATATTAGCCCGCTTTGATCCTTTCACTTACCAAATGTATCAGCTCGGATACCCCGCGCATTTCATTCAGTTCCCCGGTACGGATCAACACCTGCAGGTCTTCTCCGCTGGCTTCAAGGACGATTGGAAATGTGAAGTGATGGCCAAACTTGGAGGCGTATTGTTTCCGGAATACGTCTTTATAGATAAATGTCATTTCCAGGCCGCTCTGCTCTCTGAACTTTTTCCACTTTGTGTTTTCCCTGAAGTTGCCATAGGTGATATCGCAAAGGCTACAGGCGTAGGTAGACGGGCTGAATATTTTATGCGCACCGTCCAGCAGGAGGTTCCCAAGACCCGATTTGGCGTTGTATATAAACAGGAGTTTGGGTCGCTTTGGGTTTTCCATTCAATAAATTAATACATTTATAAATTGGTAGCGCCTGGCTTTTTTCCTTCAGGTGCGTCCTCAATAGTTGCCACAACTTACATAAATTAACCCTTTAAACGAATTTTATGAGATTAATCATTTGGATGGCATTACCCTTATTATTGCTGGGAAGTTGTTCTGAACAGAAAAAAAATCTGCAGCCCCCGGTCCTGGCGCCGTTCACAGCTTTGGATACCCTTGCCGTCAATGACTGGTGGAACAGGGCCGATAATCCGATTATTGACTTAAAGGTAGGCAGGGATAGTGTGGTCGCCTTTGGTATTTATACCGTGTCCGACGCCACATTAAAACTCAGTGCTCAATTATACCCTTTGTATCCCGATGAGACCAGGGATGTACGCTTAGCTATCCAGGAGGGGGATTCCTGGAAGGAAATACAAGTGGTTTCTGTAAATGACCTGGGTTGGTCTGCACTTTTTCGTGTAGAGGACTGGACAAAAGATTCGGATGTCAAATATCAAATAAG
>DATGCB010000491.1:0-2297 GCA_035312365.1 Eudoraea sp.
ACGACCCTACCTTCGGGATATTGAAAAACTCATCAGGCAGGAGGTCCCCCGCATGCCTGAACACCAATTTGCGGATGAGGCAGAGGATGTTGGGACCGGAACGGAACAACGTCCGCAACCACGCCATAATCAGCATAGCAACGGCAATCAAAACCAAAACCGAAATCGAAATCGAAATCGAAATTCCAACGGTCACGGGGCTAAAAACCAAAACAGGAACAGAAGCCGTAACAGATTCTAATACAGGCCGGGCCACCTATTGGCCAGTACCGCTCACATGTTTTCCTGCAATTAATGACCATACACTAAATATTAAGTGTATAACTGCAAAAACCGTATCCCGGGCAATTGCAATCCCCGCCGACGTCTTCGCATAACTGCGAACAAGCACTATTGGAACAGTTCCACTCTTTGCAAGTGATGCAATCTATGTCATCCGGATTTGATGATGCAATGGATATTTTAGAATTACCGGGATACTCAGCTCCTTCAATGTCCTATTTCCAGGTATATTTAGTCAACTATGTAGTTAACTAATTAAATTTATTATCTTCGTATTATTATTTATGGAAAGTGGAAAGAGACTTCATTAAAGAACTTGGGTATAGGGCGTTGGATAATCGGTTAAAACGTATCAGTGACAGAATGTTGCATGACACGAGAAAATTCTTTAAGCAAATCGATATTGACGTAGAACCGAGTTGGCATTTGGTATTTAAACTACTGCTCGAAAATGATAGACTTACCATGGTTGAAATTTCGGAGCAATTGGGTTATACGCATCCATCCATGGTAGCCATGCTCAAAAAGATGACCGCAAAGGGTTATATAATTTCTGAAAGAGACCCTGTCGATAAAAGAAAGCAAAATATAAGACTGACTCAAAAATCGATTCATATCCTGCCTGAATTAGAAAAAATATGGAGCAGTTGCGAGGCCGCTATCTATAAAATGTTAAAAGAAGACCTTTCTTTAATCAGGTACCTCAATGAAATTGAAGCATCCTTAAAGGCTATGCCTATGAACGAACGCTTTTATAGCGAATACCAAAAAACAAAAAATTAAAAAAAAACAATTATGGGGAATTCAGAGCATAACATTTCTAAAACATCACGGAGGGGAATGATCAAAACCTTAGGGTTAGGATTAAGTTTTACTGCGCTTCCTTCTTTTATGACCACGGCAATGACGGAGGTGCCGACAGATGCTTTAGATCATGGGGAACGCATTATTCCCGTGGTTGAAAAGGATTTAATTGAAATGCAAAAGTTGATCGAAGACTGTATTGCAGCCAATAAAACAGCGGATCCCCAGGATGCGGTTAAAGAGGTATTGGCCAGGGGCGTATCCGACCCATCCGCCATGTTAAAGGCAATCGGGGCACCCACCGAGGCCGGTTTAAAGGTTTTTCTTCGCTCTAAAGAGCTGACCATTTTTGCCGCATCATGGACACCACAAATGAACCTTTTGCCCCACAACCACCATATGTGGGCCAATATTGGCATATATACCGGACGGGAAGACAATATTCTCTGGGAGCGAAGCAAGGATGGATTGGAAGCCAGTGATGTTCGATGTTTATTTGCCGGTGATGTTGCCACCCTGGACACAAAGGCAATTCACTCTGTGACCAACCCGCTCCACAGGTTTACCGGAGGACTTCACATTTATGGGGGCGATTTTTTTGCTACGGAGCGCAGCCAGTGGGATCCGGAAACACTCAAAGAAGAGCCCTCCAATGGCGAAGTAATACGCAACATTTTCAGGAAGGCGAATGAACAAATGCGCAGAATGAATAAAAATTAATTTTGGTGCTCACCTGTAAAAAGTATGATGAAACGAGCGTTAATATCAAGTGGAAGTCCTTATGAGGACATTGTAGGATTCAGTCGCGCGGTACGTGTGGGACCCTATATTACAATTGGAGGAACGGCACCGCTGGATGCCAACGGCAATACGGTAGGCATTGGCAATATATCCGTGCAAACCAAACAATGTCTGGAAACGATCAAAACAGCCCTGGAAAAGGCAGGTTCAGGCCTGGAGGACGTTGTCAGAACACGTATGTTATTGACCGATATAGAAGATTGGAAAGGTGCTGCCGAAATAAGGGCTTCCTATTTTAAGACGATCAAACCCGTCGATACCATCATGCAGGTGTCACGTTTCATAAATCCCGATTGGCTGATTGAAATTGAAGTAGATGCCATTGTTTCCTCATAAAACACGGGTTGAAATAACAGGTGGGGAAAACGTCCATTTTCCGGCGCGACAAAAAGCGATGGCCCGGTGGGTGA
>DATGCB010000492.1:0-22290 GCA_035312365.1 Eudoraea sp.
ATGTCCAAAATACGATTCGATGCGATTGCCCTGAGCAACCAGAGAAACCCTATAATCATTGAAGAAACCGGCAGGCGTTCGGCCCTGTTTGGGACACACGTTTTCAATGATGAGCGCATGCTGCAATACCTTACCAAAGATGCCTTAAAGGGGGTCCGGGGAGCGATTTTTTCCGGTACGAAAATTGACCGGAAAATAGCAGATCAGATTGCAGAGGCCATGAAGGCGTGGGCCATATCCATGGGGGCCACCCATTACACCCATTGGTTTCAACCTTTGACGGGGGCCACGGCCGAAAAACACGATGCCTTTTTTGATCTCTTACCGGACGGAAAAGCGCTCGAAAAATTCGGGGGCGGACAATTGGTACAGCAGGAACCGGATGCTTCGAGCTTTCCCAGCGGGGGTATCCGAAATACCTTTGAGGCGCGGGGTTATACGGCCTGGGATCCCACCTCCCCGGCATTTATCTACGGGAAAACCCTTTGTATCCCAACGGTTTTTGTATCCTATACAGGTGAGGCCCTTGACAACAAGGCACCGTTGTTGAGGGCTTTACATGCCGTAGATGAGGCCGCCACCGCTGTAGCCAGGTATTTCGATAAAAACGTCGCCAAGGTATATGCCACTCTTGGATGGGAACAGGAATACTTCCTGGTAGACAGGGCACTGGCGAATGCCCGCCCCGATATCGTCCTGACCGGTAGAACGCTGGTAGGCCATTCTGCCGCCAAAGGGCAGCAGTTAGACGATCATTACTTTGGTGTTATTCCCCTTCGGGCCATCAGTTTTATGAGGGACCTGGAAATGGAATGTACCAAGCTTGGGATCCCGGTAAAGACCAGGCACAATGAAGTAGCTCCAAATCAGTTTGAACTTGCGCCCGTATTTGAAGAAGCTAACCTGGCAGTGGACCATAACCTGTTGCTGATGGATGTAATGGAAAGAATAGCGGATAAACATGGATTTAAGGTGCTATTCCATGAAAAACCCTTCGCCGGGATCAACGGTTCCGGAAAACACAATAACTGGTCACTTGCTACCAATACCGGTGTAAACCTGCTGAGCCCCGGCTCTACACCGATGAAGAACCTTCAGTTTCTCACCTTTTTTGTCAATACCATAAAAGCTGTGGATACATATGAGGAATTATTGAGATCCTCCATCGCTTCGGCCAGCAATGATCACAGGTTAGGGGCCAATGAGGCGCCCCCAGCCATTATTTCTATTTTTATTGGCAAACAGTTAAGTGAGGTGATGGATGAGTTGGAGGGCGTTTCCAAAGGGAAATTGTCGCCAGAGGAGAAAACGGAATTGAAGTTGAATGTGGTCGGTAAAATCCCCGAGATTTTATTGGACAATACGGACAGGAACAGAACCTCACCTTTTGCTTTTACGGGCAATAAATTTGAGATGAGGGGTGTGGGATCCAAGAGCAATTGTGCCAAGCCAATGACTGTCCTCAATACAATTGTTGCCAGACAGTTAAGGGCCTTCAAGGAAGAAGTAGACGTGTTGATCTCCCAGAAAAATCTTAAAAAGGATGAAGCGGTATTCAATGTCCTTCGGGAGTACATCAAATCGTCCAGGAGAATTCGCTTCGACGGAGATGGATACAGTGAGGCCTGGCAGAAGGAAGCCGGGAAAAGGAATTTGAGCAACAACAAGACGACCCCTTCGGCGGTACAGGTAATGACCTCCAAAGAATGCCTGGCCCTTTTTAATTCCATGAATGTCATGAGCGAGGTTGAGGTAAAAGCAAGACAGGAAGTTGAATTGGAAACCTATATATTACAGACCCAGATCGAAGGGAGGGTCTACACTGAACTGGTATACAACCATATAATTCCAACGGCGCTTGCATATCAAAACCAACTGATCAAAAATGTAATGGGATTAAAGGAAATTTATGGCGCGGCCCACAAGAAATTATCGGAGCCCCAATTGTCGATTATTGAGGAAATTGCCACCCATGTGGCCGGGGTAAAAAAGAAAGCGGACGCCATGACCGAAGCGAGGAAATCGGCCAATAGCCTTACCGATGTAACTAAAAAGGCTTATTCATACAGCGATAGGGTAAAGCCCTATTTTGATCAGATACGTTATCATTGCGATAAACTGGAGCAATTGGTGGAGGACGAAAGCTGGCCATTGGCAAAGTACCGCGAGTTGTTATTCATTAAGTGACTTTTTGGGGTGTTTTACCTGCCAGGGTCCCCGAAAACAATATTTCTGCGGGATTGATAATAACCGGGATATTGATAACAGTACAGGTGATTCCGGGGTATACAAAGATGCCATAATGCAAAGTATCCATGGGATGCCCCACAAGGCTTTCCCGGGGGCGATATTGTTTCGTCTTCCTTGCGATACTTTGTCCAAATCCCCTATTTTTGTCCCAAACTGCAAACCATGGGTTCCGCTGCCAGTAAACGATATAGCCAACGGGGGGTTTCCGCCTCCAAGGAGGACGTGCACAATGCGATCAGGAATATTGACAAGGGACTTTTTCCAAATGCATTTTGCAAGATCGTTCCGGATCACCTGACTCAGGACACCGACTATTGCCTTGTAATGCATGCGGACGGGGCTGGAACAAAATCGTCACTGGCCTATATGTACTGGAAAGAAACCGGAGATCTTTCGGTCTGGAAGGGGATTGCCCAGGATGCGCTGATCATGAATCTGGACGATCTCATTTGCGTGGGAGCTACCGATCATATCATGCTTTCTTCCACCATCGGCAGAAATAAAAAACTGATCCCCGGGGAGGTCATTTCAACCATCATAAACGGTACTGAGGAATTGATCACAGATCTCGCCTCCCTTGGGATACATATCCATTCCACAGGGGGTGAGACAGCTGATGTCGGGGATCTGGTGCGCACGATTATCGTGGATTCCACTGTCACCGCAAGGATGTTGAGAAATAAGGTCATCGACAATACGCGCATACAGTCCGGGGATGTAATCGTCGGCCTGGAGTCCTTTGGCAAGGCCTCCTATGAAAGCGGCTACAACGGAGGCATGGGCAGCAATGGTCTGACATCGGCACGGCACGATGTTTTTGCAAAATATTTAAGCAAAAAGTACCCCGAAAGCTATGACCCTTCGGTGCCGGATCACCTGGTGTATTCGGGTGGTGTGGCCCTTACAGATGCGGTCCCCGGGTCACCCCTGGATGCCGGCCGGCTCGTATTATCGCCCACAAGGACCTATGCGCCCATCATTAAAAAGGTACTTGAAAAATACAATGCACAGGATATTCACGGAATGGTTCATTGCAGCGGTGGGGCTCAAACCAAAATCCTTCATTTTGTGGATCATTTGCACGTGATTAAAGACAACCTTTTTCCTGTTCCCCCCTTATTTCAACTAATCCAGAAAGAATCCGGAACGGATTGGAAAGAAATGTATCAGGTATTCAACTGCGGCCACCGAATGGAACTCTATGTAAATAGGGCTATTGCGGAAGACATTATTGCAATTTCAAGGCATTTTGAGGTGGACGCAAGAGTCATTGGCCGGGTAACGGATCATTCGTCGAAAAAGCTTACCATAAAAAGCCCTAGTGGCACCTTTGTTTATTAAGGTATACGATTCCTTTATTTAGCACGTTCTTTTTATAACCGAATTCTCCAGTTTGAGGATATTGGAGGGTAGCGTAACGCTGTAAGCCCCAACTTACACCATGGGAAAAAGTGATTTATAAACTATTCCCGCAGATATGAATGATCTGCATGCCAAAAATGATATGTTATGGAAAGAAAAGAATTTTTAAGAAGTATAGGTGCCGGAGCGGCATTTGCCATTACCTTTCCCTGCTTACAGGGATGTTCCGGGGATGGCAGTGACGTAAATATGAAACCCATTCCAACCGGGGTGGATTTTACCATAGACCTGGATTCGCCGGAGGGTTTGGAATTACAGAATAACGGGGATTTTATTTTAATAAATGACATCGTCGTCGTTAAGAATCTGCAGGGTGCATTTATAGCCGCAAGTCAAATTTGCAGCCATCAGCAAACAGATCAGGTGCGTTTTCTGGAAGAAAACGGCGGCATATTCCGGTGTTTTACACATGGCTCGGAGTTCGCCCAGGACGGAGCCCCACTCAATACAATTACAACAAATCCATTGAAAATTTTTAGCACGGAATTATCGGGAAATATGCTTAGGGTATTTGAATAGGATGTTGCCGTGTCCCCTCCAATGCAGGAGATAATCAGCCATTGAATTTGGGTCATGTTTTCTTGTAATTCTCATGGGTTCTTCGGTTTTTTAGTGACATAAAATCAGGAATTCGATAAAAAGCAGATGATAAGTGAAATTTTGGGTAACCTTGCTTTTTCTTTTAATTGCCATGTCAGGGATCGTTGCTCAGGATAAAGACTATGTCACAGTAAAGAGGGCGTTGTCCTTAATGGGGAGCACCTTCGAGATCACAGTGGTTGCCCAGAATGAAGAAATTGGATACATCAATATAGAAGAGGCTGGGGCGGAGATCAAAAGGATAGAAAAATTGATTTCTTCCTGGGACGCTGATTCGGAAACTTCACAAATCAATAGACTGGCAGGAATACGGCCAGTTAAAGTTAGCGTTGAACTTTTTAAACTTATAGAACGCGCCCAGCAGATTTCGGAGATAACCTACGGGGCCTTTGATATTTCCTATGCCCCTTTAGACGCTATCTGGAAGTTTGACGGTTCCATGAAATTTCCTCCCACAACACAGGAAATTAAGAAATCATTGGCCAAGGTGGGTTTTCGCAAAATAGTCCTCAACAGTACCGAACACAGTGTTTTTCTAAAAGAAAAAGGAATGAGAATTGGTTTTGGTGCCATCGGTAAAGGGTATGCCGCAGATAAGGCAAAGGAATTTTTGGTCTCAAAACAAGTGCCCGCAGGCATGATCAATGCCTCGGGCGATATCACCACCTGGGGTACCAGGGCCACCGGGGAAAAATGGTTGATCGGAGTGGATAATCCGAAGGGACAGGGGATCTATTTTTCGTGGATCCCCTTGGTAGAGTCCTCCGTCGGCATTACGGGAGACTACGGTGCATTTGTCTCGTTCAATGGAAGAAAATTTACCCATATCATAAATCCGGCGACCGGATATCCGGCAACAGGGGTTCGAAAAGTGACGGTACTGGCCGAGAGGGCCGAGTTTTGTGACGCGCTGGCAACCGCGGTGTTCATCCTTGGTAAATATAAAGGCTTATCGCTGATCAATCAGCTCGATGGGATTGAGGGGGTGATCCTGGACGACCATGACAGGGTCTACAAAAGTGACGGCATACTACCCGATAATTAAACACCTGGCAGGCCTTTTCCGAACTTTATTCTTTTCTCCCTGCTTCCATCCGGGGTGCATTTTTAACCTGTAAAAAATTTGTAAATTTGACAATCAAAGGCAGGAGTGAGTATGATTGATAAGCTAAACATGGTGAAACAGCGATTTGATGAGGTTTCCGATCTAATTATTCAACCCGATATTATTTCCGACCAGAAGAAATATATCCAATTGAATAAGGAATATAAGGATCTTAGGGTGTTGATGGACAAGCGTTATGCCTATATTGAACTGGACAATAATATCAGGGAGGCCGAAGAAATTATTGCGGATGGCAGCGATACCGAAATGCTGGAAATGGCCAGAACGCAATTGGAGGAGGCTAAAGAGGCCCTCCCTGAACTTGAGGAGGAAATAAAGTTGTTATTGATCCCAAAGGATCCGGAAGATGCCAAAGACGTGGTGATGGAGATCCGGGCAGGTACGGGAGGGGATGAAGCCAGTATTTTTGCAGGGGACCTGTACCGCATGTATGCCAAATATTGCGAGTCCAAGGGATGGAAGACCAATATCCTGGATCTAAGTGACGGCACCAGCGGTGGTTACAAGGAAATTCAGTTTGAGGTTACGGGAGAGGACGTTTACGGGACCCTTAAATTTGAAGCCGGGGTACATCGGGTACAACGGGTACCACAGACTGAGACCCAGGGGAGGGTTCATACAAGCGCAGCAACTGTGATGGTGCTGCCCGAAGCTGAGGACTTCGAGGTGCAGATAGATCCCAAGGAGGTCCGTATCGATTTTTTCTGTTCTTCCGGGCCGGGGGGTCAATCGGTGAATACCACGTATTCTGCCGTACGCCTTACCCACATTCCAACGGGCCTGGTCGCTCAATGCCAGGATGAAAAATCGCAGCATAAAAATAAGGACAAGGCCTTTAAGGTATTAAGATCCAGGCTTTATGATATGGAACTCGCCAAAAGGCAGGAGGCAGATGCCTCGAGGAGGAATTCACAGGTGAGCAGTGGGGACAGGTCTGCCAAAATAAGAACCTATAATTATCCCCAGGGGAGGGTTACTGATCACAGGATTGGTCTTACCCTGTACGATCTTCAAAACATCATCAACGGGGATATTCAAAAAATCATCGATGAATTAAGCCTTGTGGAAAACACGGAGAAATTAAAGGAAGCCTCTGAGATATTTTAGGGAAAATCCACTCGGATTTAACCGCCCGATGAATACAAAGATCTGTTGATCTATTACGCACTATGACCACTGAACAACTCGTACTCCAAATCCGTCAAAAAAAATCCTTTCTCTGTATTGGCCTGGATACCGACCCGGACCAGATCCCGGAACATTTGTTACAGGAAGAAGATCCAATGTTTGCATTTAATAAGGGCATTATCGATGCCACTCATCCATTCTGTGTGGCCTATAAACCCAATACCGCATTTTACGAAGCCCACGGACTGAAAGGTTGGGCGGCGCTTGAAAAAACCATTGCCTATCTCAACGATCGCCACCCCGAAATCTTTACGATTGCAGACGCAAAGCGAGGTGATATCGGGAATACTTCAACACGATATGCCAGGGCATTTTTTGAGACCCTCAACTTTGATTCCATTACTGTAGCTCCCTATATGGGGAAGGATTCCGTAGAACCGTTTTTGGCATTTAAAAATAAGCATACCATCCTATTGGCATTGACTTCCAATGAAGGGGCATTTGACTTTCAGACCCGGAACCTCGGGGAACTGGAATTGTTTAAACAGGTATTGGTAATGTCAAGGAACTATGCAAATTCAACGAATCTTATGTATGTGGTTGGGGCAACAAAGGCGGAGTATTTACAGGAAATTCGAAAGATAGTGCCGGAGCACTTTTTATTGGTGCCCGGTGTTGGGGCACAAGGGGGTAGTCTTGAAGATGTTTGCCGCTTTGGAATGAATAAAAATGTAGGTTTGCTGGTAAATTCTTCCCGGGGGATCATTTATGCTTCCTCCGGAACTGATTTTGCGCGGTCGGCAGCCGAAAAGGCCAAAGAAATACAGGGCCGTATGGCCCTGGAGCTTGAAAAATTAAATTAGGGGTCTTATGCTACCAATGTTTCCAGGAGCTTCTGAATCTTAAGTGCTTTCTGTTCAAAAAATTCCCGTAACCTGGCATCCGCATACTCCACGCTGGAAGCTTTCTCTAAAAAGTTCTGGTATTGGTACTCCAGGAGCGCTACTGCTTGTCTTCCACTGGTGATCGGGGTAACAGATCCTACTCTGCAATACTGATTTTCCATAGTCAAAATCTTTGTTCTTACAAATATACGGCCCAAAGAACGTTTTGGATGTTGGCCCCATGGGGAATTCAACTAAAATTCCGGTGATTTATCTATTTTTTAACGTTCTTTTAATGAAGCCTGCAATAAAAGAGCGCAAAATCATCTAAAAATCGATTCTGCTCAGGATTCAGAGGGAAGAGTTTGCATACACCTTGGAAAAGTGGAATTTTGTATTTTTAACAAAAGAACTTCAATCAATTTGTATGAGAACAAATTTACTGGTATTCGTCATGGCGCTGTTGGGACTGACAGTCGGAGCCCAGACAGAACAATGCCCCTGCTGTACTCAAAACCACCAGGCTTTCGATTTTTGGGTAGGCAGCTGGGAGGTAACCAATCCTGACGGTACCCCGGCCGGTAGGAATACCATTGAAAAAGTGTTGGACAGCTGTATTCTCAAGGAGAACTGGAAAAGTGCCCGGGGAGGCTTTATAGGTACCAGCACGAATTTTTACAATAACAGAACCGGGGAGTGGGAACAATTATGGATAGATAATTCGGGAGCCCATCTAAAACTCCACGGCAACAGAGTAGGGAACCAAATGATCCTTTCCTCCGATGCCTATACCAATGCGAATGGCGCGCAAAATATTAACCGCATAACATGGACCTTGAATAACGATGGCACGGTACGCCAGCTTTGGGAGGTGATGGAGAAGGACAGTGTTGTGAATGTTGCGTTTGATGGCCTGTACAGGAAGGTGGAATGAGCTTATTCAAGTACCGCTTTTATTCCTGTTATCATTGATTCTGTAAATTGCAGCCCTGATTTTATTGATAGCTAATTCAAATAATTACAGCTAAAAAATGAGACAGAAGTTTTTTTAGAAGTAAATTTTCAGGGCTGCTTTACAATTTACAATTTGTTACGTCGGTGGATCAAAGTAACACGCTCTTCGGTTATTTTAAGGAAAGGCTTATAAACGTTTACTTTTCCGATAAAAGTTTACGTCTCTTTTACCCCTGACTATGAGCATGGCAAACAGGTCAAAGCCTCCATTATTATAATTTCTGCCTGCGGTTTCCTAATTGGTTCTTAATCTTCCCAAACTTTTACGGAGTCACCCGGTGGAGTAGTGGCCCCTTACAAGCGGGCGTAATCACTGTCCCGTTGCTCCCGGGGGTGCAGTGTTTCGGACTTCGGATGGAATTTAAGGTTGGCGCACGGTAAAGATCGGCCACTGGTGAAGGAATCGATCATTCCCATTGCTTCGGCATTTTTCCGCCTCCCCAGTTCAGGGATTGTCTATTTTAAAAATGAAGGCAATGGATGAAGCCAAATATCTTTAATGCCGATACCCGGCCGCACCTTTTGGAAAAATAAGTAGGGTTGCATTCAATTCATACCTTTTTTGAAGCCTCAATCTTCTGGCTCTTGCCATTTAAACCACCGGATGGGAGATCCCGATCCGGTGGTTTGCAGCATTGCCTATTGAGGTGAGTATAGTTAAGGTTTAGAAATTGCCGGGATTCTGTGTGATGTTCGGATTATTTGTTAATTCATCGTCTACAATGGGGAAGATGACCTTATCCGCCCCCGGGGCAGATTCCGAACCGCCACCCGGACGCAAGTTCAAATCGTTGCGCAGCAGATCCATTCGCCGATGTCCTTCAAAGGCCAGCTCTTTTCGCCGTTCCAATAGAATACCATCCAGGTCCACGGAGCCGAGGTTTACCAGTCCTGCCCTGGTCCGTAGCCGGTTGATATCGTTTAACGGGCTGTCACCGACAGACGTCCCCCCCCTTAAATTGGCTTCCGCACGGATGAGATACATTTCCGTCATCCTCAAAACCATCCCGTCAGAGGCGTTGTTCACAATATCCGGATATTTTGTAGTAAAAAAAGTGTCATTGTTTTGTGCGTCAAGAGCAGCTTGTGACAGCATGGAAAACCTAAGGTCTCCAGGCTCCGCCATATACGCGGAAATCAGATCTGGACTGAAAGGCGCATCGCCCCGTCCTCCTGGTGATGGGTTGTAAAAATTTACATAAACCTCATCAGATCCCGGAACAGATTCGTCCTGAGGCCCGTCCGTTGGGGTGTTAATCACGGAAAAAATATTTTCAGGGGATCCGGGATTGTCGTCATAAAAATCATAGCCGGTTGCGAGTGCATAATCCCCCGAATTGATAACCTGATCGGCAAAGTTAGCGGCATTTGTCCACTCTTCCCGATACAGGTACAACCTGGCCAATAGGGCCCTGGCAGCGCCGGATTCGGCGCGCAAGCCATTATCAGAAGGCAGTACGGCTGCCGCATCCAGCAAATCCCGTTCTATAAATGCATGTACTTCATTCACCGTGGAGCGCTCCTTTTGAAATTCCGAAATATCGCCTCCTTCAAACGGATTGGTAACGATCGGTACCCCTAAATTTCCCCCTCCCGCTACCTGGTAGGGTTGGGCAAAAAGATTCACCAGTTGAAAATAGGTCAATGCCCTTAAAAATTTAGCCTCTGCAACAAACCGGGTCTTATCTGTCTCGGTAAGACCGGTTACATCGGCCGGGCTTACTTCGGGTAAATTAACAATCACGTTATTGGCGGCCCCAATAAGTTCATAGGCGTCTAACCAGATGTTGTCTATAGTCGTATTGGTAGCCAGCGTAGTGAACTGATCTATTTCCTGAAGGGTGGGAAAGCTCCCCACGAAGGCCACATTATCTGCCATAAAATCGGACATCAGTTGGGGGTTCCCATTTAAATCACCACTTTGGTTCTTGCTGTAAATCCCCACCACGGCACCGTTGATCGTGGCAAAGCTATTGAATACGGTGTTGGTGGCAACATTGTCTTCAGGTACTACCTCCAATTGCTTTTCACAGGAAGCAATGGTGAGAAGGCCAAGGAATATTCCTATCGTTTTATATGATTTCATGCTATATTTTTTAAAAGGTTAATCTTGCTCCAAGTGAATAAGACTTAGCCTGGGGCGCCGTAAAGAACGATTCCCCCTGGAATCTAGGGTCAATATCATCCGTGACTTCAGGATCGATCCCCTTCATCTCATCCTTCTTAAAGGTAAAGAGGTTGGTCACCGTCGTATAGAAGCGGAGCCCGGAAATAAATCCTCCCAGTCGTTCTATCGCCCTTTCGGGAAGATTATACCCCAGGGTAATGTTTTTGATCCTCAAATAAGAAGCGTCCAAAAGCTGTTGTGACGACCGCTGATTGAACAGGTTAAAGGTAGAACTTGTGGGGCTCGGTAAAAATGCATTGTCGCCCGCCTGCCTCCAAAAGTTCAGGTTTTGCCTCCTGATATTTACAATTCCACCGATGGCATCGTTCCCATCTGCAAACCTCAAACCATCGATCACTACTTCATTTCCGTAGGAATAATTCATCAACACGGAGAGATCGAGGTTTTTGTAGGTAAAAGTATTGGTCATTCCTCCGGAGAAATCGGGAAGCGGGCTTCCCACCACGACACGGTCACCGGATCCCGGATTATTGGTAACATTTCCGTCCACATCGAGCCATTCTGCATCACCGGTTTGGGAGTTGATCCCTACATAGCGTATGAGGAAAAAGTTGTTCAGGGATTCCCCTTCTATGGCCCGCTGAATGGTGCCGTCTATGATCCTTCTGCCCTGGGCATCCGTTGCGGCATCCGCATTCAGTTTGGTTACCGTATTATCTATGGTAGTGAGGTTAAAACTGGTCTTCCATTCAAAATTTTCGGAACGGACATTTACCGTATTGAAATCAAACTCCCATCCCGTATTTTCCATCTCTCCGATATTTCGGCTGATACTGGTAAATCCTGTCTGCGGGGGTAATATCTGATTCAGCAAAAGATCACTGGTGGTTTTCTTAAAATAAGCCGCATTAAAGCTGACCCTTCCGTTCAAAAAGGTGGATTTAATCCCGATATCCAGTGTCTCACTTTCTTCCCATTTAATATCGGGATTCTCGGGCTGATTGGGCACAACTCCTGATTCTCCGTTATAATCCCCGAAGCCCCCCGCATTGAACAGTCCCAAAGAAGGAAAAGTTCCCAAACGGTCGTTCCCGACGGTACCCAGACTGGCCCTGATCGATAAATAATCAAAGAAGTTCAGATCCTCGATAAATGATTCTTCAGACAAGACCCATCCAGCCGCAGCCGACCAGAAGTATCCAAATCGGTTATTTACCCCGAAGCGGGAAGACCCGTCGCGACGGATCGATCCTTCCACTAAATATTTTCCCTGATAGTCATAGGAAACCCTGGAGAATAAACCGAATAACCGGCTGGGGAAACGATCTCCATTCAAGATGGAGGGGGTTGCTCCCGAACCAATATTCCTGAGGCCGTCTGTTAGAAACCCCGTTGAAGTTACATTTAATCTTGTTCTCAGGGTCTCCTCATAGTTAAGACCGACAAGGACATTAAGGCTATGGTCTTCACCAAGATTGGGCGTATAATTAAGCGTTTGATTGGTCAGCCACCGGTCTTCTGCAACGTAAATTTGCTGGGCAGCTCCTCCCGGGGTGTTAAATTCGGCATTCCTTACAGTTTCCTCTACCGTCAATTTATCAATACCAAATTCAGATCGCCAGGTAAGTCCGTCTACAGGGGTCACTTCGGTATAGGCATTCCCGATGACCCTGAATGTTTTCAGTTCATCAAAATCCAGGGCTACCCTGGCTATTACATTGGGGATAAAGGATCCTGACTGGGCAAAATTGCCCTGATCATCAAATGCCTTTACAACGGGGCTTTGCAGGAACGCCGTTGTAAACGGGGCATCGATATTGTTTTCCACTCCAACACGGTTCAGGCGGTTATTGGTCACCCCAAGGTTCATCCCCACCTTTAACCATTCGGTCACGTCGGTATCGATATTGATCCTGCCACTGGCCCTTTGTTGATCATTACCGATAATAAAACCAGAGGTGTCCTGATAATCCAGCCCAAAGAAGAAGGATGTATTTTCACCCCCTCCTCTAACACCTAAATTGTAATTCTGGGATATCCCTGTGCGTTGCACCCCGGCCAACCAGTCGGTTCCTCCGGAACCAATGGCTCCCAGATTTAGATCTTCAGGAGAAACCGGGGATCCCTGCTGCAGTGTGGCAACCTCCGATTTAAACTGACGGAATTCATCTGCAGCTAAAATATCCGGTACGTCCGTGGATTGTGAAAATTGGGTATTGACATCGAGTGTTACCGTTGCCCTCGAGTTCCTTCTCCCTTTCTTGGTGGTTATCAGAATAACCCCATTGGCTCCTCTGGAACCATAGATGGAAGTTGCCCCTGCATCCTTTAATACGGTAAGGGAAGCAATATCATTCGGGTTTACATAGGAAAGCGGATTGATCCCTGTATTTCCCCCGCGGTTCAGGGTGTTCCCTGCTGTATCGGTAATGGGTACGCCGTCAATAACGATCAGCGGCTGGCTACCGGAGTTGATCGAATTTACTCCGCGTACGCGGATGATGGCAGCAGATCCCAGTACCCCCGAGGCATTTACGATCTGTGTCCCGGCAGATTGTCCCTGGAGCAGCTGATCGGCTGAGACCACCTGAAGGTTTTCAATGGCCTCCTCCCTGACCACCCCCACATTCTGTATAATTTTGCGTTCTTCCTGGTTTCCATAGCCAATCACTACAACTTCTTCAAGCGCCTGTGCATCTTCCTCCATTTGAATGTCCATGATATTGGAGGCTCCGACGGTTCTTTCGGTGGTTCTTTGTCCCAAATAAGAAAACACCAGGACATCACCTTCGGCAGCAACAATTGAATATTTCCCGTCAAAATCGGACTGCGTTCCTGTGGTGGTACCCTTCAGTAAAATATTCACTCCTGGTAAGGGAAATGTATTTTGGTCGGTTATCGTCCCGGTGACCATTTTTACTTGTTGTGCATGAGCATACGAAATCCCGAGCAGGAAGAGCATACACAACCATTTACATTTTTTTTCCATAGGTCAAAAGTTTGATTGAAATGCAAATGGCAGCCCTGAAATGTATTGATGACTAATTCAATGAATACCCAAAAAGATGAAGACCGAAGTTTGTCTTGCAAGGAGTACAATCCCAGAGCTGCATTATTTACATTAGCTAGTTATGGGATCAAAGTAACAGGCTATGGAAGACATTGAGGGAAAGACTTATAAACGTTTACCAGTCCGACGAAAACTTACTTATTCTTTACGCCCGGGATCGAACGTAGATTTTCTGATACTCGCTGGGCGTCAGTTTGGTGACTTTTTTAAAGGCCTTATTAAATGTCACTTTATTGTTGTAACCGACTTCGTAGGCAACGTCAATGATATTCATGTTCATCTGATGGTCATTATCCAGTATTTTCTTGGCTTCCTGAATCCTGTATTTGTTTATGAGCTCGTGAAAACTCACTTCAAAATGTTCATTAATGACCTGAGAGGTATTATGTCGTGTCGTGTCTAATCTGGATGCCAGAATTTCGAGACTGATGTCATTGTCCCTATATATTTTTTCTTCATCAAACAAGCGGACAAGATGCTCTTTCAATTCCCTGGAGAGGCTGTTTGTGAGTCCCGACTTTCTGTATTTAAAAAAGAGTTGATTGTCATAGGAATACAATCCACTGAACAAATGGGGTTGAACATTTGCCGAGTAGCCTACGTATAAAACCATCAGGGACATACAAATGACCTGCGCATGATAAAAGAACCCCGAGGTTATTTGGTTACTGATCAGTGCCCCGTAAATGGCATAAGAAATAATATAGGCTACGTGAATAAAATAGATGTTTCGCTGCCAAATCTTGTTGTTGGACCGCAGATCACTATTTATTCGGCTTTTTAGATACAGGCGTCTGATAAAATAACCATAAACGATGAGAGAGGTCAGTTTAAGTCCTACCAGTAATATAAGCTGGTCAGAATCTCCGGGATTAAATCCGACACTAAACCTTTGTAGCATCAATCCCAGCTTTTCCTTCGCGGTGAGCGCATAAATCGGGATAATATAAAAGAGGAAAAGTACGGTCGGTATCAGGTGCAAGAGATCTACCGGTTTAAATTGATATTGTTGGGTAATTCGCTTAAAATAAAGATAGAGCAGGGGACCATAGAGGAAAGAAAAGCAGGTGGACATCAAATAAGAATGCGGGAATTCATATTGATAATTGGTTATCAACAGGCAAATGTGGAAGATAAAAAAGGAATGAATAAAGACAAAGGCACTGATGAGAAGCCTTGCAACCTTATCTATCTTTTCATTGAAATTAATTATGATCGCAATATAAAAACCGATAAGCGCAACGTATAAATATGTAAAGGACCACAGGTTGCGCTTTGGGGTAAACGCACTAACTGCTTCCTGAAATTCGGGAGTATCCCTGATGTTGTTAAAGCCCTGATCAAAAAGAAAAATAGCGTTGAAATCCTGTATCAGATACGCCCGGGCACTTTCTGAAGCTGCTTTCGAATTGCCCAACGCAGCTTCACAGAGGGCTATTTTCCTATAGGCATCTGCACTGTCCACCTCGTTAGTGTTCAAAGCCGAGCGGTAGATTTTAAGCGCTTCCCTGTAATTTCCCTGTGTGTATAGGAGGTCGGCCTCGGCCACTGATACCTGGATGGTATAAAATGTGGAATAGGGCAGGCCGGCAGCCTTCTCACCCACCGGAACAGGATAACAGAGATAGTGAATTGATATAAATAGTAATACGAGGTATCTCTGTCCCATTTTTTGATTAGTGAATTAGCATTCTGAAGTTAGCCATTAATAAAAATGAGAATCTTAAAATTGTCTTAAAAATAGTAACTCCCGATAAGAAATTACCTTGTGTATCAGGTTGGTACCCACTCGGTTGCCCGGAAATTGAATGTTAAAACATCTAAAATACCTTACGAAAAATGCATAAAAAAACCCTGATGTGACCATCAGGGTTTAAACTAACTAACTCAAAAATACTAACTCAAAAAATTTGGACTAAAACTGCGTTTCGACTTTATTTTTTACATAAACAGTCGCACCGCAACGCAATGTTTTTTAGCTCTTAAATTGTAACGCAAAAGACACACTGAATATTGTACCCGGAACCTGAAAGAATTCCGGATGTTTTAATCCTGAAGGGCAAAAACCTTTTTAAGAAGTAAGGTTGTCCTGGAATTGACTTTATTCCGAATTTCTTTTTCCTCTATGGCGATCATTGTATACACCCCCTTAAGGGCTTCCCGGGTAACATAATCGGTCAGATCCGGATTCACATCATTGGTCAATGGAAGGCTGTTGTACTTGTTTATGAGATCATTCCATACCTGATCAGCACCCACTTTCGCAAATGAATTTTTTATCACCGGATTAAATTTGTCGTAAAGGGGCCGCCGGGTGGCATTGCTTAAATATTGGGTTGCCGCCTCATCTCCTCCCAACAGGATATTCCTGGCATCCGCAAATGTGATCCCTTTGACTGCGTTGACAAAGATCGGTGTCGCCTCCCCGACAGCATCCTCTGCGGCCCTGTTTAGTATCTTCAACCCTTCATCTGCCAGGTTGCCCAATCCGATGTCCCGCAGGGTCTTGTCCACTTTCTGCAATTCCTCGGGTAGCAGAATTTTCACCAGTTCATTCTTAAAGAACCCGTCTTCCCTGGTAAGCTTTGAAACCTGCTTTTCGATACCATTATTCAGGGCTTCTCTTAAGCCATTCGCAATTTCTGCATTACTGATTACGGGGCTCCCACCGGGTAGTTGATTTACAACATCCTGCAATTCTCCACATGAGGAAAACTGTATAATCACGGCGATCAAAAGGACTCTTTTCACTGGATAATTCGGTTTGGAAGATGTCTTAAAAATGGTGCGAATCATGGTACATGGGTTTTTGTTGCTTTAGGGAAACACGCGTTATGAAAATATGACTGTTTTGTTGTTGTAGACCATCGTCTTTCGATTGATGTGGAGCTGGACGGCCCTCGCAAGCACGATCTTTTCCAAATCCCTTCCCCGGGCCATAAAATCGCTTACCCTGTGAGCATGGGTTACTGTGGTGACATCCTGTTCAATAATCGGGCCGGCGTCCAATTCTTCTGTGACATAATGGCTTGTGGCCCCTATTATTTTTACTCCTCTGTTGAAGGCCGCATGATAGGGTTTGGCCCCTGCGAATGCGGGCAAAAAGGAATGGTGAATGTTAATGATCCTATTCGGGTAATGATCGATAATTCTGGCTGGTACGATCTGCATATAACGGGCCAGCACAATAAAATCCACCTGGTGTTCCCTCAGAAGTTCCAAATGGCGATCTTCCGCCATTTGTTTGTCTGCCGGGCTAACCGGTACATGATAAAAGGGTATCCCAAATTGTTCGGAAACATAGGTCAGATCCCTGTGATTACTTAAGATAAAGGGAATCTCAACGTCGAGTTCACCTGATTCATATCTGCTTAAAAGGTCATACAGGCAATGCTTATACCTGGACACGAAGATGGCCATTTTTGGTTTCTCGGGACCCAGATGAAGGCTCCATTCCATTTTATAGGGACCGGCCAGCTGTTCTTCAAAGGTTTCCTTAAAATCCGGCGCGAGGGACGACCCTTCAAAATCACTTTCAAGCCGCATAAAAAATTTACCTACCTGCATATCGACATGTTGGTCCAGGTATACAATATTACCCCCATGGCCATGAATAAATCCTGTAACGGCACTGATGATCCCGGTTTGATCCTCACATAGGATAAGAATGGTAGTCTTCAAAGCAGTAATTTGATTAAGGATACAAAACTAGAATATAAATCAGACAAGGGGAAGGAAGCTAGGGATTTTTATAAAATTCTATGGAGTATTTGGGAATTATACCTTTTTGACATTCAATGTAAAGGAATTAAGGCCATCAAATATCAGTAAATAACAAGCTTGGATGTATGCCTGGGGTGATCCTCTCAGTATCCCAGGTAGTCGTTAAAACCCCAGTTAAGGTCGCCACCGCTTTTGGTGATGGATTTTCTCCAAACCTTGAAGGATTTGCGAAAACTTCGGATCTCGCGTCTCAGCAGGTTCAGGTATTCGATCTCCTTCACACCGTCTTTTTCAAGGCCGTTGCAATATGAAATGATGTTCCGGATCATGATCCCAATAAAGGTGGCACTCTTCATCCGTACCGCCTGTGAACCGGAAAATTCTGCCTGTGCTATTTGCTGGGGTATCAGGATAGCATCGGTAAGCAAGGAATCGGCAATGTGATCTCTGTGGCTGTTGGACTGATAAAGCTTCAGAAGATCTTTATTATAGCTCACGTAGGAAGCAATTTCCCTGCTCATTGAACAAAGATCCAATGCTTTTCGGTAAACCTTCACGGTTCTTAAATTCTTATAGGGCATTTTTCTAATTCAGCAAATTTATCTATTAAAATTACGTCCAATTCTGGAAAATTATCTTTTAAATCGAAAGCAAATCATTATATTAGCTTTATAAAATGAATTATTAAATAAATATTATTTTGAATATAAAGATAGATGCCCTTAACTGGGGAATTCTGAAGGCCTTGCAAAAAAATTCCAGAGAATCTTTTGCGAGTATCGGCAGGCAGGTAGGCCTGACACCCCCGGCGGTTGCCGAGCGTGTAAAAAAAATGGAAGATCTTGGCATTCTGGAAGGGTACCATGCCAGAGTCTCCCATACCAAGGCCGGATATCAATTAAAGGCGATCATCACACTAAAAGCTTTTATGGGTAAGTTGCAACCCTTTTTGGCCATGATAAAATCCCTGGATGAAGTAGTCAATTGCTACCGAATTACCGGTAATGAGAACATCATTATGGAAGTGGTATTGAAAGATCAGTTTCATCTCGAACAATTTATAGACCGGCTTATTCAATACGGGGAGACACGGACCCATATCATTTTATCAGACGTTGTGTCAGATGCCCCTGTCAGGCGAATATCAGTCCAGGCACCCAAGTGAGACATCCGGAGGAGTAGGGCAGTCTTTTTCCTTGCCAGACTTTCCCCACGTTGCCAGGTGATACCCCTTTTTTTTAATCAAAAGAAGCATAGTCATGGGGATTGTGAATTGCAGGCATTTTACTTTGTGCCTGTCGTGAGGCGGGCCTGTCATAAGTGCAATGGCCTTCTCTATGATATAAAGATATTATATCAGGGGTGCACACCACAGGTTCATTTGTTCCGTTATCTGAATTAGACCTGGGATGCATTGGGTATTTGGAGGCCCTGGTGGCTTCCAAATAAATAGAATCATTAATTTGTGGTTCAAGGATTAAATTATTTATTTTACCTTAACGGATATGGATAAGAAAAACAAATTTCTTCAAATCGCACTTGCAGGGCGGTATTTTTTGCTTCCGGAATATTGAGTTTTTCCCAGAAACCTTATAAAGTTAGAGATCGAACGGGAATGGTAATTAAGATCTGAAGGGCAGACATTGTGGACATCGCTGACTTCGGGTTGCGGTCCCCGCGGATACAGGCCTGGATTTTTCGAATTTCAGCCACTGTTTTACGTTGAATTCGGGATCGAAACAATCAGGGTATAGCCGAATAATGATGAACAAATGCCCGCATAATGGCCTTTGAATGTTTGGCCGGATTTTTGATACAGCAAATAGTAATGAAGCAAATACTAATTTTCTTTTTTATTCTTGGTTTTACCCCTGGTGGCCCCATAAGTGCGCAACAATTAAAGCTGAGGAAAGGGGTGATCATCGATTCCCTGAGGGTAAATGATACTCTACCTGAAAGCTTTGCGCTCTATCTTCCTACCCAGTTTGAAAAAGCAGGGAAATGGCCGGTCATATTTGTATTTGATATGAAGGGACGCGGCAGGCAGGTCCTCAGAATGTTCAGAGAAGCTGCGGAGAAGCAACAATATATTTTAGCGGCCTCCAACAATACCTATGACAGTCTTTCCCTTTCCCAGAATATTTTAATTGCCAACAGGGTATTTACAATAGTCTCTGCCATATTACCCGTCCACAGGGACAGGATATATACTTCAGGTTTTGCCTCGGGCGCCAAAATCGCTGCCCTGGTACCAACCATAGTCAAGCAAATTGACGGTGTTATATCATGTGGGTCTGCAGTACCGAATACGGACATCCTGAGTACTAAAAATTCATATCATTTTGTCGGGATTGTCGGGAAGCAGGATTTTAACTATGCAGAAATGTTGGATGCGGAAGAAGTCCTGAACAAGGCTAAAATTCCTAATAATTTGTTGACTTTCGATGGAGGGCAGCAGTGGCCCGAATCGGACTATTTGGAAAGGGGCATGGAAATACTGACGCTCGCTTCCATGGCGAAGGGGAATGCCGAAAAAGATGAGGATTTCATACAAAAGGCACTTGCGCGGGACATGAAGGAAATTGAAGGCCTTGTGGAGGTCAAAAAAATGTTGGATGCGTATGATATGTTGGAACAGGTCATTACCATCTACCGTCCGCACAGGAATGTTGATTCCCTCCTGGAACTAAAAAAAGAACTGAGAAAAGACAAGCTATTCAGGTCGCAAAGAAGAACGAATAATGCTATTTTATTTAAAGAGTCCTTTATCAAAGAGGATTATAAATTTAATCTGCTGGAGGATATTTCAACGCTCAATTATAACAACCTGGGCTGGTGGAATTACCAAATGGGCGAGCTGGCCGACTACGATAAAAAACCAAATCCCGCGGAACGTCAAATGGGGAAACGCCTTAAGGGGTACCTGAACGCATTGATTGAAGATAACATTGATATTGAATATGCAGAGCCCACAGTAAATACGGAAGCACTAAGTTTTCTATGGATGTTGAAGACGATCACCGACCCTAAAAATTACACTTATTACCTCAATATAATTTCAGATAGCGCCTTTTATGAAGATTTCGGAACTGCACTGTTCTATCTCGAGGAACTACTAAAGAACGGCTATAAGGATAAGTCGCAGCTATATGAGCTGGAGCACACTGCCCTTCTGCGGATTACACCGGAATTTAATGAAATTGTGGATAAATATCTGAAGGATGCGCGTTATGACCTTATTGAAGAATAAGTCGGGGAACCTTATCCAAATCCCAGTCAATCACCAGGCCTTTGGCCAGGGAAACTGCAATGTCCTTTCCATACAGGTATTCACATAAATACAGGGCAGCCTCAAAACTCTTGGCTCCCCCTGCCGAGGTAATATACTTTCCATCGTGCACGAACAGGACGCTGTCGGCCACTTTTAAGTTCGGGAACATTTCTTTGTAGACTGCAATGTCGCCCGGGAAGGTCGTGGATACCACCTGGTCCAGAACACCGGCTTCCGCCAGTACAAAAGCGCCGTCGCAATGAGATGTCACAAAGGAGGCATTGCGATCGGTTCTGGAAATGAAATCCAGCATGGTACTATCCTGCAGGTCGGTATCCAAATGATGTTCTGCACTGGGGACTACCAAAATATCAATTGGCGGGATCGAATCCCTTGTATAATCGAAATCGGGCAATATACGCACTCCTTCAAAAGTGGTGACGGGGTTGAGCGTATTGGCTACGGTAAAGACATTCATCGCCTTGATGTTTTCGCGGTAGCGGGTATGCTGAAAAACATCATAGGGAGCCGTAAATTCTGTATTATAAGTGCCATCCATTATTAAAAAAGCAACGTTATATCTGTTTGGCACGAGTTCCGGGACAGTCCTTTCCTGCAACACTTTTGATAGTGGGGCAGACGACTTTTCTTTGCAGGACAGGGCCAGAATAATCCAAATCAACCCTAAGTATTTTCTCATAACCCTGTCAGTTGGTAAAGGTAAAATACGGCCAAATAATATATTTGGGAAGCGTTTAATTGTATTTTTGATAAGTAAACCGGAAAAAATGGGTCGTTTGGTACAAATTACAATCATTGTTCTTTATACCCTCCTTATGGGTTGTGGGGATAAAAAGAAATATCACGATACGGTCAGGGCTGAAATTCAGGACCCTGGTTCGGAGATCATCAAAGAAGTACTGCAATTTCAGCAAGAACTGAATGAAGAATACAGCAATCCGGAGACCTCACCATTGCCGGACCGCTACCGCAAGGATTTTGACGGATTGGAATATTTCCCTCCTGATACAAACTACCGTGTAGCGGCAAAATTGATAAAGACACCAGACGCTTTGCCTTTTATGATGCCCACAACCACAGACAGGGAAACAAAAGAAGTAGTTTACGGCATTGTACATTTTACGCTGGAGGGAGAGAAACACGAGTTGGAAGTATATCAAAACCAGGAACAGATCCTTCAGGAGGAATTCAGGGACTACCTATTCCTTCCCTTCCTGGATCAGACGAACGGGGAGGAGACGTACACAGGGGGACGGTATATTGATCTAAGTATTCCTGCGGGAGACCGTATTGTCATAGATTTTAACAAAGCCTATAACCCATACTGCGCATACAACAAGAAATATTCGTGCCCTATTGTGCCACAGGTAAATATGCTGGATACCAAGGTCCGTGCGGGTGTCAAGGCATTTAAAAAATAAAGCCCCGGTAAAAATACCGGGACTTTACTGATAAACCAATTTAACCAAACTGAGAAATTATTTTTAAAAGGAATAGATCGCTGCCAGTACAAAGGAAGAAAGGCTTCCAATAGGTTCCCCATCAGTGTTGAGGAATGCATCGTCAGAGGCACTATCCAACCGTAATTCGGGTTTGATCATAAGATCGCCAATGGTGGCACTTCCTGTAAGCGTTACGGCAAACACACTGGAG
>DATGCB010000493.1:0-12390 GCA_035312365.1 Eudoraea sp.
GTCACCCGATCATGGCACCGCATACGAAATCGCAGGAAAAGGGATAGCTGACCACAACTCCTTTAAAGAAGCGGTATTTACCGCGATCCGGATATTTAAGAACCGACGGGAATATCAATCACTGACGAAAAACGTGCTGAAGAAACAAAAAGTTAAAAGGTAGTTTGCTCCCCATAAAGACTGTCGCTACGGCTCTTTTTGCATCGAAATATATATCGTCTTTTATTGGGTTTTTGAAAAAAAAAAGTATCTTTGCACGCCTTAAACCAGCGTATTAAATAATGAAACATAAGGAATACATCATTCCTTTTTTGGGACTGAAAGAAGGAAAACACGAGTTTAAGTATACCATTGAAAACAAGTTCTTTGAATCTTTTGGTTATGATGAATTCAACGGCGCAAAAATAGATTTGCTGCTCGAGTTGAACAAGCTAAGCACCATGCTTGAATTGGGGATGAAGGCAGTGGGATCCGTAAATGTGGATTGTGACCTTACCGGGGAGCCTTTTGATCAGCCGATGGAGGCATCCCTGGCACTTGTGGTTAAATTTGGAGACAAGTTTAACAATGAGGACGATGAAATTCTGATCATTCCGCATGGAGAACATCAGATTAATATTGCCCAGTACATTTATGAGATGTTAGTCCTGGCGGTGCCATCAAAAAGGGTACATCCCGGAGTTTTAGACGGCACCCTCAAGTCAGATGTGCTTAAAAGGCTTGAAGAATTGCAACCAAAGGAGAGCATAGATAACAAAGACAAAACGGATCCCAGATGGGATGCGCTTAAAAATTTACTAACGGATAAATAGATTTCATAATGGCACATCCTAAACGGAAAATATCCAGAACGAGAAGAGATAAGAGAAGAACGCATTATAAGGCAGTCGCCCCAACCCTTGCAAAAGATCCAACCACCGGAGAACTACATCTGTATCACAGGGCGCATTGGCACGAAGGTAAATTGTATTACCGGGGTCAGGTTTTGATCGATAAAACGGAAGAAGCATCAGCATAACTGAGAATTCCTCAATAGAAACCTCCCACTTCAAAAGAGTGGGAGGTTTTTGCAATATCGGGCCAGGCCGGTCCTACTGCCATAATCCGATCAAAGAGCTCCGGTTACGTCTTTTTTATTTCAATTACAGCGGCCTTTAGACGGGTTTTTAATTGATTTGTTTTATATATGATACAAGGCCTCAAATAATCAATTTTGGCACAAAAAGTCGCAAAAAATCATTACTTTTCACCAATTTTGGAGCATTTTTCAAGTTTCTTGATAAAAAACCAAATTCAACATGAGCAAACTTTCAGCAGCTATCACAGCTGTAGGGGCTTACGTTCCGGATTTCAGACTTACCAATAAAGTTTTGGAAACTATGGTAGATACCAACGACGAATGGATCACTACCAGAACAGGAATAAAGGAACGGAGAATTCTTAAGGACAAAGATAAGGGCACCTCTTATCTGGCTATTCAGGCTGCTGAAGATTTGTTGCGTAAAAGCAAGGTGGATCCAAAGGAAATAGACCTGGTAATTGTGGGAACAGCAACGCCGGATTTACCGGTGGCCTCAACCGCAGTTTTTGTGGCATCGGAGATAGGGGCTACCAATGCTTTTGCCTACGACCTCCAGGCAGCGTGCTCCAACTTTCTGTACGGGATGTCGACTGCTGCCAGTTATATAGAAGCCGGACGCTATAAGAAAGTACTTCTGATCGGCGCTGATAAGATGTCATCTATCCTTGATTATACCGATAGGACCACTTGTATCATTTTTGGTGATGGAGCCGGGGCGGTGCTTTTTGAACCAAATACGGAAGGACTGGGGTTGCAGGATGAATTTCTAAGGTCTGACGGTACGGGAAGGCCATTTTTAAAGATAGAAGCCGGGGGGTCCCTGTTGCCTGCTTCCGAAGAGACTGTAAAGAATAAACAACACTATGTGTATCAGGACGGGAAATCGGTTTTTAAGTTTGCCGTTTCCAACATGGCGGAGGTCGCCGAAAAAATCATGAAACGAAATAATCTGTCACATGACGACGTCCACTGGTTAGTGCCCCATCAGGCCAACAAGCGTATCATCGATGCTACTGCACACCGTATGGGCCTTGAGAGCGACAAGGTGATGGTCAATATAGAGAAATACGGAAATACCACCTCGGCAACACTGCCGTTGTTATTGGCTGACTACGAAGGCCAACTAAAAAAGGGAGACAATTTGGTGTTTGCTGCTTTTGGAGGGGGCTTTACCTGGGGGGCAATCTATTTAAAATGGGCATACAATAGTAAATAAGGAATCAACTAAACTAAACCAAAGAAACCATGGATATTAAAGAGATTCAAAGCTTAATAAAGTTTGTGGCAAAATCCGGGGCCAGTGAAGTGAAACTGGAAACCGATGATATAAAGATTACTATTAGGACAGGGGCCGCAGGGGCGGAACCCACCTATGTGCAACAAATTCCCATGGCACCTGCACCGGTTGCCCCGGCTCCCCCGCCGAGTCCGACTCCGGGGACCGCCGTGGAAACCGAAGCAAAACCGGCGGGCAGTGCTGCTGACGATTCGAAATACATTACTATTAAATCCCCCATCATAGGAACATTCTACAGAAAACCTTCACCCGATAAGCCACCTTTTGTAGAAGTTGGAGATACTATTTCCAAAGGTGATGTGCTCTGTGTCATTGAGGCTATGAAACTCTTTAACGATATTGAATCCGAGGTTTCCGGAAAAGTTGTAAAGGTATTGGCGGAGGATTCTTCCCCTGTAGAGTTTGATCAACCGTTGTTCCTTATTGATCCATCATAGGTTAAATCCCAATATCCAGGCACCCGTTTCGAGCAGCTTTATTTGGAAACCAGGTATTTGAGATTTGTAATTTTGCACGATTATGTTTAAAAAAATTCTAATTGCAAACAGAGGGGAGATCGCACTGCGTATCATACGTACGTGTAAGGAAATGGGGATCAAGACGGTGGCTGTATATTCCAAAGCCGATGAGGAGAGCCTTCATGTGAGGTTTGCAGACGAGGCGGTCTGCATTGGGCCGCCCCCAAGTAGTCAATCTTATTTGAAGATCCCTAACATTATTGCTGCAGCGGAAATCACCAATGCGGATGCGATACATCCCGGGTATGGATTTCTTTCGGAAAATTCCAAGTTTTCCAGAATTTGCGCTGAACACGAGATCAAGTTTATTGGAGCATCCGGGGACCAGATCGATAAGATGGGAGATAAAGCTACCGCCAGGGAGACGATGAAAAAGGCAGGAGTCCCTACCATACCCGGATCAGATGGATTGTTAAAGGATGTAGCTGAGGCTAAAATGGTGGCAAAAAAGATGGGGTATCCTGTCATGATCAAGGCTACAGCAGGGGGTGGTGGCAAGGGAATGCGGGCAGTCTGGAAAGAAGATGAAATGGAAGAGCTCTTCGAAGATGCGGTCCAGGAAGCTTCCGCAGCTTTTGGCAATGGAGCCATGTACATGGAAAAGCTCATTGAAGAACCCAGGCATATTGAAATACAAATCGTTGGAGATCAATATGGAAAGGCCTGCCACCTTTCGGAGCGTGACTGTTCTATTCAAAGAAGGCATCAAAAATTGACCGAAGAAACCCCTTCCCCGTTTATGACCGATAAACTAAGGGATCAAATGGGCCTTGCTGCGGTAAAGGCCGCTGAATTTATTAAGTACGAAGGAGCGGGTACCGTCGAATTTCTCGTTGACAAGCACCGGAATTTCTATTTTATGGAAATGAATACCCGGATACAGGTGGAACACCCGATCACTGAACAGGTGATCGATTACGACTTGATTCGGGAACAAATATTGGTGGCTGGCGGAGTACCAATCTCAGGCAAGAATTATACCCCCAAACTACATTCCATAGAGTGTAGGATCAACGCTGAAGATCCGTATAATGGCTTCAGGCCTTCACCCGGTAAAATCACAACCCTTCATACGCCCGGCGGGCACGGAGTACGACTCGATACCCATGTGTATAGCGGGTATACCATCCCCAGCAATTACGATTCTATGATTGCCAAACTGATCACCTCTGCCCAAACCCGGGAGGAGGCGATCAACAAGATGAAACGGGCGCTCGACGAATTTGTAATAGAAGGGGTGAAGACGACCATTCCTTTTCACCGGCAGCTAATGGATGACCCTGATTATCTGGCGGGGAATTATACCACTGCCTTTATGAATGATTTTGTTATGGAACCCCCCAGGGAAGAATAACTTCCTGCCTCCAGACCTTTGGTAAATGCCCGCCAGGCAGATAAGGAAGCGTGCAGGGCTCTTGTTTATCCGGAGGCAGATTCCTTTTAAATCCAGACTTACTTTAAAATGAACCTCAGCTATTGGGAACATAAAACGTGGATTAGCGGGATTGACTTCACAGTAGTGGGCAGCGGTATCGTTGGTCTCAATTGCGCACTTCGGCTGAGAGAGCGTTTCCCCTCAGCCAGGATCGTTGTTTTGGAAAAAGGCGTATGGCCGCAAGGTGCCAGCACAAAGAATGCCGGATTTGCCTGCTTTGGCAGCATTTCTGAAATCCTGTCAGATCTGGAACACCATTCTGAAGAAGACGTGCTTCAATTGGCACAAAACCGCTGGGATGGGATTCAATGGTTACGGGCATACCTGGGAGATGAAAGCATCGGATTTCAAAATTTTGGAGGACATGAACTCTTTTTGGAAGAACAGGCGGAAAGCTATGCCTATTGTCTTGAAAATCTGAACAGGATCAATGATCTCCTGGCCCCCGTTTATAAGGCGCCTGCCTTTAAGCGCCATCCCAATATGTTTCGGTTTAATAAAGTGGTTCCGCATTATATCACGAATACCTTTGAGGGGCAACTGGATACCGGCAGGATGATGGCCAGCTTACTTTTAAAAGCGCAAAAGAAGCATATACACGTGCTGAATGCCAACGCTGTCAGGGAGTATAGCGAATGCACAAATGGGGTGGCTGTCAAAACGGATATGTTCGAGTTCAATACCAAAAAATTATGTATTGCTACTAATGGTTTTGCCGCTCAATTGGCAAATGTCCCCGTAAAACCGGCTAGGGCACAGGTATTGATTACCAAACCCATACACAACCTGGGGATTAAGGGTACTTTTCACCTGGAGCAGGGTTATTATTACTTCAGGAACGTTGATCGCAGAATCTTGCTCGGCGGGGGGCGAAATCTTGACTTCGATACTGAAGAAACCACGGAGCCAGGGCTAACC
Source organism: Eudoraea sp. (assembly GCA_035312365.1). Taxonomy (GTDB): domain Bacteria; phylum Bacteroidota; class Bacteroidia; order Flavobacteriales; family Flavobacteriaceae; genus JAFMPW01. The sequence continues at coordinate 5,250 of DATGCB010000493.1, forward strand.
GAAGTGGTCCAGAACAAGTTGGAAACGCTGCTGGCTGAGGTTATTTTGCACAACTCACCCTTTGAAATAGAGCGCCGCTGGAGCGGTATTATGGGGGTTGGAACGGAAAAGAAGCCCATTATTAAGCAGGTTGCAGAGCGGGTGTATTGTGGTGTGCGCCTGGGAGGAATGGGCATTGCCATAGGCAGTTTTGTGGGCAGGGAACTTGCCGATTTATCCGCCGAGTAGCAAAGTTATTCCGATCAATGGCACTCCTTAATATTTCTCTTTACTTATTGAAAATATTGTTGTTTCTTGTGTACCCCGGACAATCAAAATTTTACTTGCCCCATTATGGTATATTCGGATCTATGGCATTGGCCATACCGGGAGAACACTATTTCAGCATGTACAGATACAAACCAATTTTAAAGAGGATTCCATTTCTTTTGGTCATTTTTATCATGGGGAACTGCTCAACGACCCAAATGAAATTTAAGCAGCAATATGCCAAAGTTTGGAAGGAAACCATTAAGTCCGAAGCCTGGAAAAATTCATTGGTTGAGGATAATGAAAATCCCGGTGCCGGATCCCTGGACTTCTATGCCAGTACAGAAAATTCAGGAATAGAAAATGTTTCTGCCGTTAACAAAACAGGGAGTGATCTGGGATTCGACCAGAAGTACGGCATTATGGTTTCAAGGGCCTATTATAAAATAATAGCCGAGGCCGAAAAGGCAGATTTTCGATTAAGTGCTGAATATGAAAATCTCACCTTCAGGAGGGAACAAAACGCTTCCCGGAAAACGGATAGATCCATCAGGGGGAATCTGGCCATGGCGAATAAAAAGTACCTGGCCCATAAGGAGATGCTGGAAGGGTTGAAATCATGGAACATTATGAGCGAGTACGGATCTGATGACCTGGATTTTTTTAAGGCAGAACATAAAAGTGAGGTGGCCGCTATGGTTCGGGAGGGAAAGAGCGAGGAAGGCATTATCAATTTTTTAGTGTACAAACTGGCAGACTTGTATCACTTTGAGAAATAAACCAAACGGCACGCGATAGCAGATCAGGCGACAGGCGTCAGTTGCGACCTTCAAGGCACCCGTTTAGGCTATGACCTGCTGTATAACACCAAAAAAGGGACGAGGAACCATGGAGGATACCAAAATTCTGAAAACAGCATTATGTTCGTTTTGCGAGCATTATGTTCGCAACAGAATATCACGAATTCGCAAGAACATGGATCAACTGCTCGAATCCCTGAACTCTGAAACCAAAAGTAGTGCCGGGGACAAGCATGAGACGGGAAGGGCTATGGTGCAACTGGAACGCGAAAAATTAGGGGAACAACTCCTGGAAGCAGAAAAAACAGAGCGGGTGCTTAGAGGGGTAAACATCGATAAAAATTCTTCCGTGGCCCGACTCGGCAGTTTAGTGAATACAACGGCCGAATGTTATTTCCTGGCGGTATCCGCCGGAGAATTTAAAGGGGACGGTAAGCGGGTCTATTGTATTTCACTGCAATCTCCTATTGGCCAACATTTACTTGGTAAATCTCCCGGGGATACTTTTAAATTGAACGATTCAACAATAGAAGTCACAGAGGTAATTTGATTCGGAAGCCATTGACCCTCTGAAAATCATATTTTTTCCATAATTTATGACGGGATACCATTAATTAATTTTCATGAAAGCATATAAGGTAAAAAGCGGGATTGTCCTCGAAAATGATCTATCATTCTATTTATTGGAAAATGAAGATTGGGATAGATTTTTCAATGATGATGACATCCTGGACAGGGCGCTCAAAACAGTGAAAGCACTGCATCCGGTGACCAATGCCGCAAGATACCTGGAAACTGAACTGGAGGCCCCTGTGAAAAGTCAGGAAATCTGGGCAAGCGGGGTTACCTATTACAACAGTAAATTGGGCAGGGAAGAGGAATCTAAAGAAGCCGGCGGGAGCAATTTCTATGCGCGGGTCTATGAGGCAGAACGACCCGAGCTTTTCTTTAAAGCCATGGGATACAGGGCGGTTCCATCGGGCGGGATGGTTAGAAAACGATCCGATTCTGCCTGGGACGTGCCCGAACCAGAATTGACATTGTGTATTACTTCATCCGGAAAAATAATTGGGTATACAATAGGGAACGACATGAGTTCCAGAAGTATTGAAGGGGAGAATCCCCTGTACCTGCCCCAGGCAAAATGCTATGACGGATCCACGGCATTGGGCCCCTGTATTTTGCTAACGGAGCAACCCCTTCCCGGAACTACTAAGATTAGGATAAAGATCGCAAGGCAGGGAGAAGAGGTTTTTTCAGGGGAAATCGGGATCGATCAGATTAAGCGCAGGTTTGAAGATCTGGTACATTATCAATACCTGGAATATTCATTTCCCCATGGAAGTTTGTTGATGACCGGCACGGGGATAGTCCCTTCGTCGGAATTTAATCTGAGTAAAGGGGATGAGATCCTTATTACCATCGATGGTATCGGCCAGCTTGTCAATACGGTTGCTTAGTATACGGCAGGGCAAACTCATTCAGTGTCAGGTTTCCTTCGACTTACTTTCTTTTGGGCGCTTTTTCGTTTGGCTTTCAACCTTTTTTCGACAGCTGCTTTGGAAGGTTTGGTCTTCTTTCTTTTTTTTGGGACCTTCAACGCCCGTTCGAGCATAGCGAGAAAACGTTTTACCACCAACTCCTTATTTTTATGTTGGCTCCTGCCATCTTCGCAATGCATTATCATTATACCTTCTTTGGTAAGACGGTTTTCCAGTTTTTTGTAAATCCTTGTTTTTTCGTCTTCTGTTAAGGATGCAGAGGTGGCGGGATCGAATGTAAGTTCCACCTTGGAGGCGACCTTGTTCACATGCTGGCCCCCTGCCCCGCTACTTCTAACTGCCTTAAATGTTAATTCCTGTACAATACGCTCTTTATCCACCACCGAAAATTAAGTTCCCAGCCGTTTGTTAAGCGTGGCCAGGGAAACATTCAGGAAGACCTTCGTTTCCGGCTCCAGGGCATGGTCAGAATTAAAAAATACCTTCTGATCCTCGGCGTATCCCTCCACCAGATAATAACCCCCCATTAAGTAAGAATTTTTAACCACCACCTCCAGGCCGGAGTTTTTAGAAACCTTAAACTCATGTGCATATACTATGATACGGCGTTTGGTGTCGGCATACGACTTGACAATATTCACTGGAATTTTGTTTGCCTCCCCAAACAGGGAAGCAATATAGAGCTCCCGTGGCTTTTCGTACAGAGTCAGGGCATCCTCGTTGGCTATGATATGCGTATCCTTCAAAACAATGATCCTGTCTGCAAAAGGCAGCACATCATTGTGATCGTGGGTAGCCGTTAAACAGGTGATTCCCCTGTGCTTAAGGTATGCAAAGACATTCCTGCGGAGGCTGTTTTTATTGAAATTATCGATATGGCTGAACGGCTCGTCCAGTAACAGGACCTCAGGTTCCTGGGCCAGGACCCGCGCTAGCGCCACCCTTTGTTGCTGGCCGCCACTGAGATTGCGGACTTTGACGTCCGCAAAATCCGTTAACTCAATCATCTCCAGAAGTTCCCTGGTACGACTTTTAAGTTCCTTTAACTTAAATGCAGAAAGATACTCACTAATGTTTTCCTTTACAGATGTAAAAGGCATAAGATCAAAGTCCTGCGAGAGGTATTTCATATAGGGTTCCCCGGGAACCAGGCTATAAAGGGGTCCCTTGATCTGGTTTTTATCCCAGTAGACTTCCCCTACATCCACTTGCAGTAATCCGTAAATAATTTTTAAAAGGGTACTCTTACCACATCCGCTTTCGCCTAAGATAGAAACGTGTTCCCCTTTGTTCACCTTGAGATTAATATCTTCCAGCACAAGGTCTTTTTTATAGGCAAAGGAAACATGATCTACATGAAGCATTTTCGCATATTTTTAGTGGAGTATAAACGGTCCCTGAATAAGAAACGTTCTTGCTTTGAAAATATTGATATTAAATCCTGATTTAGCCTTTTAATTCCTTGATTACTTTAAGATTAGGCAACATTTTGTGTCCCATGTTGAACAATGTGAAGGCAAAAATATCTGCGTATTGTTCAATCATCTTGCCTACGGGAGTTCCTGCCCCATGGCCCGCTTTTGTTTCAATGCGTATCAGGACAGGTAGATCACCTGCCTGTTTGTCCTGTAATTCAGCAGCAAACTTAAAACTGTGTGCCGGCACCACCCTGTCATCATGGTCCCCGGTAGTTATCAATGTGGCAGGGTATGCTATCCCATCTTTCACATTGTGTACCGGGGAATATCCCCTTAAATAATTGAACATATCTTCACTTTCATCTGCCGTACCATAGTCGTAAGCCCATCCCGCCCCGGCGGTAAAAATATGATATCGCAGCATGTCCAGGACACCTACCGCAGGCAACGCCACTTTCATTAGATCCGGTCGCTGAATCATGGTAGCTCCCACGAGCAACCCGCCATTTGAACCGCCTTTGATCGCCAGCTGGTCGGGGGAGGTATACTTATTTTCAATGAGGTACTCCGCAGCTGAAATAAAATCATCGAAGACATTTTGTCTTTGTGTTTTTATTCCGGCTTCATGCCATTTCTTTCCGTATTCCCCTCCGCCGCGAAGGTTGGGGACGGCATAGATCCCCCCCTGTTCCAGCCAAACCGCATTTACAATGCTGAAGGATGGTGTGAGGCTTAAATTAAATCCACCATAGCCATACAGGATGGCCGGGGTCCTGCCAGTCCGGACGAGACCCTTTTTATGCGTAATGACCATCGGGATCCTTGTGCCATCTTTGGAAGTATAAAATACCTGATTTGACTCGTAATCCTCCGGCTTGAAATCAATCTCAGGAGTCCAGTAAGGCTCATGCCTTCCGGTTTCAACGTCGAACTTATATATGGCTCCGGGGCTGTAGTAATTGGCAAATGCAAAATAGAATACCTTATCTTCATGCTTACCGCAAAAACCATTGACACTTCCGATCCCCGGGAGCGCCACCTCACGGATCAAATTCCCTTCGTAATCATATTGCAAAACTTTAGAAATGGCATCCACCATATACCCTGCAAAGAAATATCCACCCCCTGTATCCGGGCTCAATACGTTTTCTGTTTCCCGGATGAAGTCGACCCAATTCTCCGGTCGTGGATCTGCGGCATCCACGGTAATGACCTTCTTATTGGGGGCTTCCTTATTCGTTACGATATATAGCCGGGAACCTACATTGTCAATGATATAACTATCGGTTCCCGTATGGTCCAGGATGGTGATCAGTTTCTGTTGCGGAGATGAAAGCACTTTTAAAAAAAGTTTGTTGCCAGAAGTAGAATTGGAGGCCGTAATGATCAAATAACATTCGTCTTCTGTCAGATAGGCATTCGTATACCGGTGCTTTTCTTCCGTAGAACCCCCGAACACCAATGTGTCGTCTTTTTGATCAGTACCTAATTTATGATAATACACCTTGTGCTGATCCGTTCTGGCAGAAAGTTCACTTCCCTTGGGTTTGTCATAACTTGAATAATAGAACCCATCATTGCCCCACCAGGAAATACCGCTGAATTTTATGTCCACCAGGGAGTCTTCTATAATCTCTTTGGAAGCAGTCTTCATAATAACTGCCTTCCTCCAATCACTGCCCCCTTCGGAAATTAAATATGCGGCAAGGGATCCGTCTTTCGTAAAACTCAGGCCCGACAGGGATGTGGTTCCATCATCAGAAAGTGAATTGGGATCCAGAAAAACTTCTGTCTCACCGTCTTCCAGATGCCGGTAAATAATATCCTGTTCCTGAAGACCGTCATTTTTATAGTAATAGGTAAAAGGTCCTTCCTTAAACGGGGCTCCTATTTTTTCGTAGTTCCAAAGCTCTTCGAGCCTGTTTTTTAGGCCTTTTCGCAATGGAATTTGTTCTAAATATCCAAAGGTCACTTTATTTTGTTCCCTAACCCATGCCTCGGTCGCCGGGCTCCGGTCATCCTCAAGCCAGCGATAGGGGTCCTTTATCGGGATTCCGAAATATGTGTCAATGGTATCAATTTTAGGCGTGTTTGGATAATTCAAGGCATTACATTCTAGAGCTGGAGTGGTTTAACGGGGTACATTGAATACTCCAAAATAGCGTGATCAACAATGTAACTTTAATTTGAATGCGACTGTGTAAGTCCCCCTACCAGACTTTTTGTAACCAAATATTCTGCGATCTGCACAGCGTTCGTGGCGGCCCCTTTCCTGAGATTGTCCGCTACGATCCACATGTTGAGCGTATGGCGTTGCGTTTCATCCCTGCGTATGCGTCCCACAAATACATCATCCTTATCATGCGCGTACACCGGCATGGGATACGTATTGGTTTCGGGGTTATCCTGCACCACAACCCCCGGGGTTTCCTTTAATATGGAACGTACTTCACTTAAATCGAACTCATTGTAAAATTCCACATTCACCGCTTCGGAATGCCCGCCGGCGGTAGGAATTCTGACAGCAGTGGCAGTAAGAGAAAAGGTGCGGTCATCCAGAATTTTCTGCGGTTCCCTGGCCAATTTCATTTCCTCCTTTGTATACCCATTTTCCAAAAATACATCACAGTGGGGCAGGGCATTGCGGTTAATTGGATAAGGGTATGCCATTTCCCCCTGTACCCCGGCCATTTCGTTTTCTAATTGGCGAACTGCTTTTACGCCGGTTCCGGAAACTGACTGGTATGTGGAGATCACTACCCGTTTCATCTTATATCGCCGATGCAGGGGAGCCAGCACCATAACGAGTTGAATGGTAGAGCAATTGGGGTTGGCGATGATCTTATCTTCCCTGCTCAATTGATGGGCATTGATTTCAGGGACCACGAGTTTTTTGGTTGGATCCATCCGCCAGGCAGATGAATTATCCACGACGGTCGTCCCCACCCCGGCAAATTTGGGCGCCCACTCCAGGGAGGTCGCTCCCCCTGCCGAGAAGATGGCAAGATCGGGCCGCGCTTTTACGGCATCCGCCAGGCCAATGACCGTGTGTTCCTTTCCGGAATAGGTAATTTTTTTTCCTACAGACTTTTCGGAGGCCACCAAAATGAGTTCCGTAATTGGGAAATTGCGTTCGGCCAGGACCTTTAACATTACCTCGCCAACCATTCCA
>DATGCB010000494.1:0-3436 GCA_035312365.1 Eudoraea sp.
GTAACCATCGAGAACGAAAATTCGCTAATTAAGGAAGAAGATATTACAACCGAAGGAACCGTAACTGAAACGGATAACGGGTTCAGGGTAGAAGGCAAACTTCTCATTGAAACAGATTCCATAGGCATGGTTGAATTCAATGAAGCAGACCTGGACTTAGAATTTAGCGCGGATGGTTCCCTCAAGGGAATTAGCGGAACTACAGAGGTGCCTGCCCCGACTAACTATTTTGAATTTGAGGAGCCAATTCAGGCAGATATTGGTTTTTTTACCGGGAAATATCTGAACGAGCACCGGGATTTCGAAATTCAGTTGGAAGATGAGCGGTCTTATTTTGTCTACAATATAGGAGTTACCGTAGAACTCCGAATAGGGGCAAATGATGATCCCGGGGCCCACAAACCCCTGTCCATAAAACCTCCGGTCGGTGGTCATATTACCTTTATTGCGGATTATACGGATCCCATGTATTTCTTTTCCGTGGGTCATGACCTGCTTGGCAGTAATAGTATTGGGGCTTCTTTTGGAGGGCATATTCCCTATATTCCAACGCAGCCTGTAGACGATATCGTATCTTTTGGTGCAAAAAGCGTACGTGGCGGTAAATTTTCATTTTTTAAGGTGATGGAAGCTACAGGAGTTTACTACGAAAATAAAGGTATGAGCGCAGATATCAATCTGGAAGAGCCTCTGGAATCCGATTTTGGAATAGGGTACCGGGCAGGGATTAATGGTAGTTTGGCACTGACCATCCCAGTTAAATCCTTTATTTCGCTCGATTTCCCGATCGGTCAGGGGAGTGCAGCAGTTGTTGCAGAGGCCTCCGCACAAAATGGCGTTACTGCCAGGGCCTTTGTCAACGGCCTGGTAGAACCCGATGTATCCTGGTGGCCAAGTTTTATACCCTTGCAGCCAAATGGCAGTTTAAATGCTTATGGGTATGTGGCGCAATCGGGAAAAATGGACATTGGTTTGTCCGGCACCTTCGGTATTGAAATGCCCGACAAGACAAGGGCCGTAGAAGGGTCCCTGAAGGTCACTGAAGAATCATTTACTATGGAAGGTAAGGTGGAAATTGATGGTGAAACCTGGGGTGCGAAGGGTATTTTCACCACTGACGAAACCACCTATCTCGCAAGCCCTCCCGACAACTTTGCTAATGGCATTTCAGAGATTGTCACACAGCAAATAGATTCGGCTTTTGCGGAAACAGAGCGTGCACTGGAAGATTTAAACAACGCCGCGGAAGATTATGAATTTGAATTAAGTCTCAGAGGTCTTAGGGGTGTTTTACCAACAGTTGTTGACCGTGCACACCAAATTATCAATGAGGCGGTTGCTGCAGGTATCAAAAGTGGAAGAGACCAAGCCAACAAGATACTTAGCGATTACGGAAGAGTTCTTTGCAGCGATAATATCGCCTCCGTTGTTAATGGTACTGTAAAGCCCTACAGGGATGCCTTAAACAGATTAAAAAATGCGGTCAATACGACTAATGACACCGAGCAGAGCCGTAATGAAATAGAAGCCGCATTGAGGCAACTGGCGGCATTAGATCGTATAAACAAGACAGCCAAAGTAAGTATCACCCATGGCAATAAGGCATTTATCGTTCCAAAATGCACGCAACAATCAACAGTAACCCGGAATATAAGCATTAAGGCGACTGTGATCTCTTCAGAGCAGAAATCTCAATTACTGAATGCGGCAGATAATGTGAAATACATTACTGAGACAAGCAATATTAAAATAGAAGCGGAGCGCCTTGTAGCCGAGTTACCCAGCATTGAAGAACTTGAAAGGCTCAGGGAAAGCATCTCTAGCTGTGTAAAAGAGCTCACGGATAATATTGGGGACGCCGGGATTACGAAAAATCATAAGACAGAGGAATATACTTACTTTGTTATGATCAATGGAGAACGTAAGGAAGTGAGTGGGTTTGATGTCTTTGACGGGGAAGCCCTGATTGAAGTTGCCCGTCCGAACACGGCAGGATGCGATGCCGAAGAGGCTTTTAAAGAATTTATGCTTCAGTATAAAAAATAGTCAGTCGACCAAAAGAGTAATAGAACATAAGAAAAAGCCCTGGCATGGACGCCAGGGCTTTTCAAATCAAAAACCAACCTAAACACATGAACTTATTTATGACACTCCCGAATTATATCGGGCTTAAAAAATTGTCTTTTTCATAGCAATTTGTATATAGAACAACTAAGTTTTAAAATACCCTACCTACTTTGGTACTTTTTTTTTAATTTTAATTTATAAGGGGCTTAAAAAATGGATAAGAACTGGGTTGATTTGAAGGCGGAATTGCAAAAAGGGGCTGCAAAAAAAGCGCACCCATTTCATTACTTCACCTTGGGAACAGTAGGTTTGGACCGCCTGACACGACTTAGGACGATTGCGCTTCGCCAGGTTACTGAAGATCTTAAGCTGCTTTTTTTTACCGATAGCCGATCCAAAAAAATAATTCATCTTAAAGAAAACAACAAGGTCGGGCTGCTATTCTACCATCCGGAAAGGTTATTGCAACTCAGGGTTGAAGGATTGGCAACCGTCCATAAGGACGAAGCGACCAAAAATAAATACTGGTCAAAGATAGATCCGCACTCCAAAAAAGATTATACCACTACTGCAGCCCCCGGCAGTGAACTTCTTGATCCGAATCGCGTGGAATACCTTGAGGATAAGAACCATTTCTGTATGGTCGAGGTAACCCCGTTCAAAATTGAATATCTGAAGCTTCAGAAACCACATCATGTGAGAATACGGTTTTCCAATAGGGCTGGTTCCTGGCAACATGAGTACCTAGTACCTTAGCACCAAAAATTCTGCCTGTAAGGGGATGAGCGCATCCAGAAGTACCGGAATCAATTGCGGCCCTATTTCAAGATAAAGTTCTGAGAAGTTGAGATGACGCTCCTGGAGGGATTGATTGGGGAATAATTCGTTTTGGATCGCGGTCAACCGCACTACCTGGTCTTTCAGTTTTCGCTTCTGCGCCTTGAGTAACCTTTTTTCCAGGTGTTCCAGCCCTTTTTTTTGCCTAGCCTCCTGTGCTTTAACAGCCCCAAGGAAGGATTTGTCCGTTTTTTCAGCCAGGTCGTACAAAGCCTCAAATTGTTGTCTCAAATATTCTTTTTGAGGGGAAAAGTCGATATCAATATTCGAGATCTCCCGGATCTTCTTATTGATAAGGCTACTTTGCTTTAGAAAGAGATCGGCCGTCTTTATGTTCAGTTTTTCCAGTTTTTTATGCTGTTTTTCCGTAATGACCATGGCAGAATTCCGAAGCAACAAAATGGGGAAAGGGACCTTCATGGCATCGAATGAGGATTTGAGTTCCAGCCAATATGCCAATTCTCCTCCCCCTCCAATATAACAAAGGTTCGGCAGGATCACCTCCTGGTACAGCGGGCGGGCAATGACATTC
>DATGCB010000495.1:0-7409 GCA_035312365.1 Eudoraea sp.
GGACTATTTGAGCTTTTTGTTGTTCTGATGCCGGTCGTGATCCCGTTCGGCCTTAAGGTGGAGCTTTTTGGCAAATGCCTTTTGGAGGTCCACCCCCGTTTGGTTGGCCAAACACAGGACTACGAAAAGAACATCGGCGAGTTCCTCCCCGAGGTCCTTGTCCACATCCGATTCTTTCTCACTTTGTTCACCATACCTTCGGGCAATAATACGGGCAACTTCGCCGACTTCTTCCGTAAGTTGTGCCATATTCGTCAACTCATTGAAATAGCGGACCCCATGTTCTTTTATCCAATTATCTACCTCCCGCTGTGCGTTCTCTATGTTCATCCGTGGAAATTTTGGATAAAACTACTTTTTCTGCCTCTTTTTCCACTATTTTTTTAAATAATTCTTTTATCGCGGCATCATCCCGGGCCGCTATTATTGCATGGCTCATTTTAATTTCCGCTATTGGCTGCAACTGCGATCTATTGCCTAAACTTCATTCTTCCAGCCATGAGCGGCATTTCAGGATAGTGGCCGAGGGCAGGTGTTTAAAGGTCACTTTTGACGATAACCACCTGTGCATTGTCCAATCCGGCCACTTCCTTTCTGAAGGCACGGTAGCTTTCGTATTCGTCTTTTTGGTAAGTTCCTTCCTTAATAAGCAATCTGCGGTTATAGGTAAGGGTGTGATCCTCTTTTCGGTATGTAACGGACATGGTATAGGCGCCAAAATCGTTCAATATCTCAGAGGCTTTCGGTATCGCCTCTATAAGGTATCCTTCCGGCAGCTGAATTACAAATTGATCCTCATCTAAAAATCCACGTTCAATTTCAAAAGGCAGCTTCCTGTTCCTGTACCTGTGGGGTACTGCGCCATTTTTATTAAATGCATTCGGGGCAAACAGCATCCTGTTTCCACTTTTGGAGGCGTAATTTACCGCCTCCAGGCTAACCTCTTCGGTAAAACTGACCTCCTTCCTGTCATTTTCAAAATGGCGGGCTTTCAGTTTTAAATTGTTGATATTATCCCAATAATTCTTATAGTGTTCCTCTATTTTCTCCGGGGTTTCCCGCTCCACATAAAACCGATTGTCATACTGGATTCCCCCGGTATTAATGGTGACTTTGCCGGATATTCCTCCATCCCGGTCCAGGGCATAATGCGCACTGGTCTTCTGATAATTCTGCTCATTTAAATAGGCGGGCGTCCTGATGATCTCCCCCCCGTCGGGGGTAATGACGAATACTTTCCGGTCATCTGTGAAATCACCGATAAACCCAAATGGGTGCACCTGGCTCGTACAATCTATCCAATAGTATTGTCCGTTATAGGGGATCGCCAGTATAATGTGATTGCCCTGGGCCAGATCCGGAAAATCATCATCAAAGTCAACTTTGGTACTCCCTGCCTCCACAACCACGTAATAGGAAGTAACTCCCACAGCCCGCAGTAAGGCCTGTGTATAATTTGACAATCCCTTGCAATCGCCGTATTTTACCCTGTCTACCTCCACTGCGCTTATGGGCCGTAATCCCCCGATCCCAATCTGAACACTGATATACCTGGTGTTGTCCTGAACGTATTTGTATATGATCTTTGCTTTCTCCAAATCGTCCGAGACGCCTTTCACAAGCAATCTTGCCTTGGTTGCGGTAGCCTCAGGTAACGCGTCCTGACCTTTCAATAAGTTATCATACCTCCACTCGCCCATTTCTTTCCAATCTTTGACACTGGCATCAAATCCCTCATAATGAAATTTTTCCATCCGTATCATCAGTTTAGGGGCTATTTTGCTAAATGCCGGACTTAAACTTTCCCGTTTAACCGCCTTTATATCGGTTGCGAGGTAGGTAATGCTGTTCTCCGTTTCAGTCCTGTCTATCGTAATTCCATTCAGGTTTTTTTCTTTGATAACCGGTTTTAATTCCTGGTTTCCGTAGGTAATCTGGTACCTGCTTTTTTCGGTGCTTACCAAAAATCCATCCAGGAAATACCAGGAAGGTGTATTGGCCGTATTCTCCGTAAACACCTCATAAGTGAAAGCGATGGTATATGGATACTGTACCGGGGTATAGTCGAGGTACAATACCCTGGAATCTGAATACAGCGTACCGCCGTCAACCGCACTGACATCTTTAAATTCCTTTTGTTTTATTTTATCGATCTCATTCCCCAAAGCATCATAAATAATGGCTTCAACCCTTTTAACCTTAACACTGTTGTTGTAACCAACCCTGGTATGGGTATGCTTGTTGCCCAGTTTATTAAGTACAGTAACAACCCTGTTATACTGGATGTTCATCTCACTGATACCCGCTATTTCCACACTCATCTCATCCAAACGTACAACGGCGTTTGCGTTGGCGGTGAGGTTTTTGTCCAAAAAGAGTGCTGAATTATTTAGATCCTGTGCATGGGTGAAAGTGGCACAGATAAGAAAGAATATAATGGGGAATATGCGCATAAAGCTGGTTAATATGGAATTGAGAACGGCTAAAATCGGACATTTCTTACAATGTTGAACTAAAAAATCGATCAACTGTCCTATTCTCTCTTTTTGGAATCAATAAGTATGGTGACTGGTCCGTCATTGCATAATTCTACCTTCATGTCGGCCCCAAAAATACCGCTTCCCACTTTTTTTCCAAGATCGGATTCTGATTGATCAATATATTTCTCATAGAGGGGAACAGCAATTTCCGGCCCGGATGCCTTCATATAAGAAGGCCTGTTTCCCTTTTTAGTTGAAGCATGCAGGGTAAACTGGCTTACCACAAGGGCATCTCCACCAACGGCCAACAGTGATTCGTTCATTACCCCATCCTTATCGTTAAATATCCTTAGATGTACGATTTTTCTGGATAGCCATTCAATATCATCCGGAGTATCGGCATCCTCAATACCTAACAAGACCACCACTCCTTTCCCTATCCTGCTAATTTCCCTGTTGTTCACCGTAACACTGGCGTTGGCCGTCCTTTGTATCAATGCTCTCATTTGTCTACAAAATTATCTAACCTGTAGACCCCCTCGTCCCCGGCGACCATCTGCACATAACTCCTATACCTGCTAAAGGAAATTTCATCATTTTCCAGGCCCGCCTTAACGGCACATTTCGGTTCATCCAGATGCAGGCAATTATTGAACTTGCAGCCGCCCTTTAGGGCGAATATTTCGGGAAAATAATCGCCGATTTCGTCCTCATCCATATCTACAATACCAAATCCTTTGATCCCGGGAGTATCTATGATCCTGGCATCAAAATCTAGATCATACATCTCTGCAAACGTGGTAGTATGCCGACCCTGCAGATGTTGCCCGGATATTTCTTCGGTCTTAATTTCCATAGTGGGAGCTATCTTGTTGATCAAGGTTGATTTACCTACCCCTGAATGCCCCGCAAACATACTTGTCTTATGGATCATATGCCCTTTCACCTTCTCCACGTTCTTCCCTGTTTTAGCCGAAATTTCCAGGCAGGTATACCCAATTTGCCGGTACAAACCAGCAAGGTCCTTTACCTCTGAAAGTTCGGAGGCATCATAGGTGTCGATCTTATTAAACAGAAGAATGGTCTGGATTTCATAGGCTTCCGAGGTAGCCAAAAAACGATCAATAAAAACCGTATACGTTTTGGGATTGTTAAGTGTGATCATTAAAAAGACAAGGTCGATATTGGCCGCGATAATATGGGTCTGTTTCGAAAGCTTTACAGATTTTCGGATGATGTAATTTTTTCTGTCGACAATCTCAGAAATGACCCCAACAGTTTCATTCCCTGTAGTTTCCAAAGTAAATAAGACCTGATCCCCGACGGCCACGGGATTGGTACTTTTAATGCCCTTAATTCTGAATTTTCCTTTTATCCTGCATTCATAAGTGCGACCGTTCTTGGCCTTAACGCTATACCAGCTACCGGTTGACTTATAAACAGTTCCCTGCATTTTCTGTTTGTATTTTTGTGCAAAGAAACGATAATCCTGTAAGACTATCTGTTATATTTGTCGTCTGAATATTCAAATTAATTCCAATTAAACAAGAAATTATGAAAAAAATTCTATTCATCGCGATGCTTGCCATTGCAGCCACCGTAGACGTCAATGCCCAGCAGTTTAAAGTTATCACCAGCGTTGAATCTATCGTACCCAACGGACTCGGACGTTCGCGTATTATCAATGCCCTTGAGGACAAGGACTACCGGGAATACACCAGTGTACAAACTGAGGATGACAATACACGAAACAAATCAGATCGCAGCGATATCCGGGTAAAAAACTTTGAAGAAACGAAATTGTTGAACTTCTACAATATTGGAGGTATCAGATTTCAAAATATTGCGGCCAACGACGCTTTGATCACTTCTATGATCAATACCTTGGTTAGCGAAGGATGGGAATTGGTCTTTGTTACCAGCGCGGTGGAAAGTGAAGGTGGAAAAGGTGATGGACAGGGAATTTTTATTACCAGGTATATTTTTAAAAAGTAGGCCGCCTGGAAATAACAAAGGCATTTGGCATGGGATACCCTGTCAAATGCCTTTGTTAGTAAATTTTAGTAATCCCTGATGTAAATGCGCCCGCCGGCCAGCGTATTTTTGTTGACTTCCCTGGGATTGCCGTATACATAGACATCACCTCCCGCTTTTACGTTGATGTCAACTTTATCTGAAGCGTGCAATGATGCCTCACCCCCCGCGGAAATCCTGATACTGGCTATCTCGGTTTTCAGTGCTTTTCCCTCAAAGATCCCTCCGGTATTTAATACGATCACCTGGTTGGTAGCTCTGCCCGATGCTTCAATGATTCCCCCGGTCACGGCCTTCATGTCCGCATCGTCGACGTCCATACCAATTTTAATCTTTGCTCCTTCCTGTGCTCTGAGTTCAATCCTGTCCTGTTCAATCATCTCGTTACAGACAATCCTTGCCCCTTCATTCCCGTCAATAACGTCCAGGCCCGTATAATAGACTTCGATCAGCGTGTCTTCCCCGCGGAATTTCTTTTCCAGTTGCATGCGAAGTTTTAGGGTTCCGTCCTTGTTTGCGAATTTTATATCATGGACGTTGTCCCCTTTGATCAGGATCCTGTTTTCATCGGATTTAATTAAATTCACCTCAATGAGGTCGAAGACCTTGATCTCATTGAATTCACCCACTTCTCTGTCAATAATTTGTTGTGCATAGGTATTAATGGCTACAAATACCAGGCACAGGGATAGTACTTTCTTCATTGTTACTCATTTTAATGTTCCATTAAAAGATGATGCAACCCTAGATTTGTTACAGTATGAGGCCAAAATTTATGTATCCCGGTTCGCCCCCCCTGGATAAAGACCGCCCACCTTCCGGGTCAGCAGAAAGTCATCCTTTAATTTCCTGGGTATTTATAATCTTCTCCTGATGATTGATAGATTCCTGGTGAATGGCCTTGAACATCCTTAAAACAAACTCCTCACTCAACCCCCTTGACTCCCCTTCCAGGATCATTTTACCTAAAATGGCATTCCAACGATTTGTCTGGAGCACGGCAACGTTCTTTTGCTTTTTCAAAGTCCCGATATTGTCTGCCACCTTCATTCGTTTCCCAAGGGTCTCGATCAGCTGGTTGTCAATAATATCGATCTGAGCCCTGAGATTATTTAACTTTGCGGTGTATTCCGCTTCTTCATCCGTTTCTTTTCTTATTTTCAGATCTTTCATAATCTGTATTAATTTTTTGGGGGTTACCTGCTGTGCTGCATCGCTCCAGGCATTGTCAGGATCAAAGTGGGTCTCGATCATCAGGCCGTCAAAATTTAAATCCAGGGCCGTCTGTGAAACATCAAAGATCATATCCCTTTTACCGGTAATATGTGAAGGGTCGTTGATCAGGGGGAGATCCGGAAATTTGGTCTGTAACTCAATAGCCAACTGCCATTCCGGAATATTGCGGTATTTTGTCTTTTCATAGGTAGAAAACCCCCTGTGGATGACCCCGAGCTTTTTAATATTAGCACTGTGCAATCGTTCCACTGCACCCAGCCACAGGGAAAGGTCGGGATTCACCGGATTTTTGACAAGCACAATTTTATCGGTCCCCTCAAGGGCATCGGCAATTTCCTGGACTATAAAAGGACTTACCGTTGAACGTGCTCCGACCCAGAGCAGGTCAATATCGTGCTCAAGGGCCAAATCCACATGAGCCCTGTTCGCCACCTCAGTGGCGGTTTTAAGTCCGGTTTCTTCCTTAACTTTCTGTAGCCATTTTAAGCCGATGGCCCCTACTCCCTCAAAGTTTCCGGGCCGGGTACGCGGTTTCCAGATACCTGCCCGGTAATAGTTTACATCCGTATCCTTTAGCTCGTGCGCAATCTTTAAAACCTGCTCTTCTGTCTCCGCACTGCAGGGGCCTGCAATGACCAAAGGGTGAGACAGGTTCATATCGTCTAACCAGGTCCTCAATGCTGTTGAATTCTCCATGTTCTTCTCGTTCTATTGTTTATTAAGTGGTATTCCTTCTAATATTTCTTTAATTTTATTGGTATTGTCCATCTCCCTGTAGATGCCTTCATAATCATCCTCCACAAGTTTTTGTTTAAATGCTTTCAGATTTGCAATATACTCTTCCAGGGTTTCTACGACATTTGCCTTGTTTTGCTCAAATATTGGCGTCCACATGGCCGGGGAACTCTTGGCCAGCCGAACCGTACTCTCAAATCCACTTCCTGCCATATCAAAGATATCCCGTTCGTTCTTTTCTTTTTCGATGACGGTTTTTCCAAGCATAAAGGAACTTATGTGCGACAAATGGGAAACATATGCAATATGCTTGTCATGTGCCTCGGGATTCATGTACCGTATTCTCATGCCAAGGTCCCGGAACAAATCCAGGGCTTTTTCCTGCAGTTTGAACGCGGTCTTCTCCACTTCACAAATAATATTTGTCTTTCCTCTGAACAGGCCTTCTACGGCAGCCGATGGACCGGAAAACTCCGTTCCGGCAATGGGGTGGCAGGCTAAAAAGTTCCTCCGTTTGGGATGCTCATCCAGTATCCTGCAAATGAGCGCCTTGGTAGATCCGGCATCTATCACAAGTGCTTCATCATGGATTGCATTCAAAACTGCCGGCAACTCGGTTAACATTTCGTCCACGGGGATCCCTACAATTATAAGGTCGGCCCTGGAGAGTTCCTCATGGTCAGATATTTCGTCGATAAGACCTAAAGCCAATGCTTCCTTTAGGTGGGAAGGATCCTTATCTATACCATAGATCCGTGCCTCGGGATACATGCGCTTCATATCCATGGCCATGGAACCCCCGATCAACCCAATACCGATAATAAATATGTTCATGTCTTCTAGGTGCTGGAACCCGTATGCCGGATGCCAGACTTTTTACTTAATAATTGATCACAGACTGCCCGCGAGAAAAACACCTTCCCT
>DATGCB010000496.1:0-3990 GCA_035312365.1 Eudoraea sp.
AAAGCTACTACTTATAGGAGCGACCTTTCAGAAAGTAAAGCATTCGGACGGCAGAAAGTCCCGGAGGAGACCCTCCTTCGCTATCGCTTAGAAGGGTTATTCCGACAACGCATTCTCCTGGAAAATGCTGCTAACCATAGGAGCGACCTTTCAGAAAGTAAAGCATTCGGACGGCAGAAAGTCCCGGAGGAGACCCTCCTTCGCTATCGCTTAGAAGGGTTATTTCGACAACGCATTTTCCTGGAAAATGCTGTCTCAATAAAAAAGCAGGCCATAAGCCGGATTCTGTAAGTCCTTTCCCTCTTCCGGGATCTCTCCCAAAAAAAGAAAAGGATTCCCTATCATTTATCTGGGCTTTTGGTTGCCCAAAAGCTCTAACCGTCTACCCTTCAGTTTGGGCGTGCAACCCTCAAACACTGATATACATGACGTTTCACCGCATAGAGTTTACCTGATTTCACTACAGCATTACCTGTACTTGCTTTCTGTTGCACTGGTCCTATCCCACCAGGGCGGGACGACGGGCGTTACCCGCTATGCCGCACTACGGTGTCCGGACTTTCCTCCGGGAACCAAAATCATTCCGGTTCCCGGCGATAAGGTGACCTGCTTACGGCAAAGTTAGGGCAATTGTTGATAAAAAAAAGTTTAATAAATCCCAAATAAAAGGTGCAAACCAATGCTATTTTTATATTTGTATTTATGACCTTTGGTGCACATGGCACCGCTGTTAATCAATTTTATTTGGAACCCTTCATAGTATCGGCACGGAAGTACAGACCGCAAACATTTAAGGATGTTGTTGGTCAGCAATCCATTACCAATACCCTCCTAAATGCCATCGAAAATAATCACCTGGCTCAGGCTTTGCTGTTCTGCGGGCCGAGAGGCGTTGGAAAGACGACCTGTGCCAGGATCCTTGCCAAGCAGATCAACCAGGATGGTACGGTACGGGAAGAGGAAGACTTTGCCTTCAACATCTTTGAATTGGATGCCGCTTCCAATAATTCTGTGGATGATATCAGAAACCTCATAGATCAGGTACGTATCCCCCCCCAGGTCGGAAAATATAAGGTGTATATTATTGACGAGGTGCACATGTTGTCACAATCGGCCTTTAATGCCTTCCTTAAAACCCTTGAAGAACCGCCCAAGCATGCCATTTTTATCCTGGCTACCACTGAAAAACACAAGATTATCCCGACCATCCTGTCGCGCTGTCAAATTTTTGACTTTAAAAGAATTACGGTAAAGGATGCAGCGGACTACTTAAAATATATTGCCGAACAACAAGGCATTTATGCCGAGGAGGATGCACTGCATATCATTGCCCAGAAGGCGGATGGTGCCATGCGGGATGCATTGTCAATTTTTGACAGGGTGGTCAGCTATTCAGGGAAGAAACTCACCCGAAGGGCCGTTACAGAGAATTTAAATGTCCTTGACTATGATACCTATTTTTCCGCCACAGATCTGATCCTTGAAAACGACATTCCCCAACTCCTGGTTTTATTTAATAACACACTGGCCCGCGGTTTTGAAGGGCACCATTTTATAATCGGATTGGCCGCTCATTTCAGAGATCTGATGGTCTGCAGGCATGAGAATACGATTTCGCTCCTGGAGGTCGGGGAGCATGCAAAAAAACGGTATCAGGAACAATCGGCCCGGACTTCAGAAGCTTTTTTACTAAAGGCGATTGACCTGGCAAATGAATGTGACCTCAACTATAAGACCAGTAAGAATCACAGGCTTCTGGTTGAACTGGCGTTAATGAAACTGGCCTCAATTACTTTTAATACTGAAAAAAAAAATCCTGATGCCGGGGCATCGTCAGCAGTTCACTTAATACCTGCTTCTTTCTTTAAGCAAACGACCGCGCAACAATACAGTGACACAACTTCCACGGACCCCCTGCCCACGGTTGCCGGGATACCTGTTCAGGAAATAATTCCTGAAGCTGAACCGGCGCAACCCGGGGAATATGACCCCAACGACGTTGAGGCAACCGGAGAAGTGGAAATCATGGTATCCGAACCGGCGAAAAAAATTCGGATAAAAGAAAGGACAAAACGGGTGTCAGGCCTCTCTTTATCCAGTATTAAGGCCAAGGCGGCTCATCAACTCAGCCAGCAGGATAATTCCCATGATGAAAGTGCATTACCGACCGAGGAATTTACGGAAGCAGAGATGCAGCAACATTGGTCCGATTTTGTGCACAAACTTGATGTTGACGGCAGGAAGATCCTCGCTTCCAACCTGAATACCGATTTGCCCAGGTTACTCGATAATGCCGTGATTTGGATAGAGCTTCCCAACGGCACCATGAAAAAGGAGATTGAACGGGAACAGCATGAATTGATTGATCATTTGAAGAAAAACCTGAACAATTACAACATCAGGCTGAAGATTACCATAAATGAGGAAACCGCCAAAAAGTTTGCATTTACCCCCCAGGAAAAATATGATAAATTACGGGAGAAAAACCCGGCCATCGACCTGCTGAGAAAAACCTTTGATTTGGATTTATGACCTCCCGGCAAATCTGATCCGCAGTGCGAACATCAACATCACTACGGAAGTAATGAGCAAACCGAGCGCCTCCCTTCCCCTTTCTATATTGTCAATATCCCCACCACCTATTTCCACACCCTCAAACGTTTCGGGCCATGCCCAGAAAGTTCCGATGAGATATAGTATGCACAATATGGCCGGGATTACGTAATACATCCGGCCGAAAAAGAAAAACAGGGAGACCAGGGCCGCGATACCGTAAATGACGTACCAGAGAAATGCGTCCGGATCATTGTATTGAACCAAGGCTGCCAGTAGAAAAAGCAGGGCAAAAACAAGAGCTAGGATTTTAAATAAGGTTTTCATTGAAAAAGGGTTTTCGATTACTGTTTATTAATTATACATCCACAATATGGCTTTCAAGGAGATCAAAGATCTCCGTGGGTTTAAGAGTTCTCCCCGGGAGGGAATTTTTCCGGCTGGTTATAAATATAGGATAATCATCAGGATCCCCGGGTATTCTTCCATGAGATCCTTTAACCAGTTCGGCTTTGAGGGGAATAATATTTAATATCGTCCTGAATCCAAGCTTTTTCCAGAAGAGTTTGGCAATGACCTTTGGAATGACCCAATGATCGGAGGGATCTGTAAACATTTCAACAGGATCATAGCCGGGCTTTTTGTGGATGTCCACCATTCTTGCAAAGTCCGGGGCCTTTTTATCATCCTCCCAGAAATAGTAGGTAAACCATGAGTTTGCGTCGGCAATAACCACCAAATCGCCACAACGTTCATGGTTTAGATGCCAACTCTCAAGATCCCGATCCGACAAAACTTCGGCCACCCCTTCTACTTTTTTGCACATTTTCCTGATTTCTTCCTTGAGTGAGGGGTCGTTTAAATAAATATGGGCAATTTGATGATCGGCTACCGCAAAGGCACTGCTTGCCCCGGCATCGAGCAGTTCCAATCCCCGTTCCATTCGTATTGCCAGATACCCGCCCGCACGTAAGATCCTGTTTAAATGTATGGGCCGGCTTACATCGGTAATGCCGTATTCCGATAATAGTATTACCTGTGTCCCCTGCTTTTGATAATGTTCCACTAACTTTTTTACTACCCCATCGATCTCATGAAGGTCCTTGCCGATCTTTTTGAAATTCAATCCATGGCGTTGAAGATTGTAATCCAAATGCGGTAAATACACCAACGATAAGGTAGGCTGGTGAAGAATGTCCGTCTTTATGGCTGCATCTGCGATCCACTGGCTGGATTTTATGGAGGTTTTCGGGCCCCAAAAATGAAACAAAGGAAAAGTACCCAGTTCATTTTGCAAATGATCCCTTAGTTGTGGCGGATGCGAATAAATATCCGGAATTTTCCTGCCGTCTGCCAGGTAATTTGGCCTGGGCGTAACGCTGTAGTCCGCCGTTGAATACATATTATACCACCAAAAGAGATTCGCACAGCTAAAAG
>DATGCB010000497.1:0-14407 GCA_035312365.1 Eudoraea sp.
AACAAGCAGGCTATATCTTTTTCACCGATTGCTACAGGAGGGTCAATGGCATAAATTAAAGAACCGCCGTATACGAGAACCGTACGTACGGTGGTGTGGGAGGTCGAAACGGGAACTAATCCCGTTTCTCCTACCCGATTTCTGAAGGCATCTTTGGTCCCTTAAAAAACAAAGCCGGTAGCCAGTCGATATACAAAGGCGTAGATCGTTATTATCAGCAAGGTGAAGCAAAACCACGAGAAGGCCTTAAAATACCTCTTAAGCATAATATTTCCCCAGTTTCTGAACGCTTCCAGATAAATTTCTCTTATGAGTAATAGTTTTTCCATACAGATGTTCTTTTTGAGTTTGTACCGGGGCAAAGATTAAATTCTTCTCAACAGTAACATCGGATATTAGCTGAAGCGCCATAAAAACTGGATAAACACCTGAGACGCTTAAGAGCGCTGACGATTTGGCTTTTACCATGTAGAAAAAATCAGTGTCGTTTGTGAAATTACCTACAAAAAGAGACCTTGCTTTCCTGTGATGAAAAACAAAAAAAGCCCGAGAGGGCTTTTTTACAACAGACTGTTTTATGAGGTTAATCGAATGCATATCCCGTAGCGATCCGGAACAGGAATGCATAGAGAACAATGACAAAACTCGCAAAGCAAAACCAGGAGAATATTTTAAAGTAATTCCTTATGATGGCATGCCCAAGGTTTTTGAAAGCCTCAATGTAAATTTCTTTGATAAGTAGAATGTAATTCATGTTTTTGAGATTAAGTTTAATACTAAAGTTGGGTACTATGTATAACTCTTAATCCCGTTTTTAGGTATTTAATCGAATCATTTTGTTGTGAATTGGCCCTGTAATGTTGTGAAAATGAGGGGTATATTCGAAAATTTCGATGAACATAGTTCGATTGCCCCTTTCTGAAGAACCTTATTTTGTGCAAAGGGCAGCTAAAAAAGAAACCTGTTTTGGTTTTACCTGCGGGTTATTTCGTGCGAAACCATTACATATGAACAATGATAAATTCGGAACGCCTGTTAAGCTGATGTTTACTACTGCTGCACCGTACGCTGCCGTCACACTCGTTTAACAGCCTTTCTTCCCCATACCCAATCGCGCTCTGTATGCGATCAGGGGAAATTCCCTGAGAGATAAGATAATCTCTGGTTGACTTTGCCCGCTTGTCCGACAGGTATTTGTTGTAGACATTATTGCCCCGCGAATCTGTATGCGATTCAATCTTGATCACCATTTCCGAATACTCAGTCATTACTTCTACCAGTTTATCGAGTTCCTTGGATGCGTCATTCCTGATATAGGACTTGTCAAAATCAAAATAGATCATGTCTACCTTAAGTTTCCTTATGCCATCTTCGACCGCAATGAGCTCCTTAAGTTTCTTCATGGACACGTCTGCACTGACCACCTCGTTCTTTTTGGATTCAACCACCTTCTCGACATTAAAAAAGTCGGTTTTAACCGTTTTTATGGTGTATTTGGTGTTCCCTTCCAGGTCTTCAAAAACAAAGCTTCCATCGGCTCCTGTGACAACCTCTTTGAGCTTTATGTTGTTCTCGTCGAGCAACATAACCAGGGCCTCAGGCATGATGTCTCCGGTAACCAATTCGGTCACAACACCGGCAATAGTCGTTTGGTTAACTTCTTCCACCATGAGCCGTTTAAAAGAATATATGTCATCATCCCCTTTTCCCCCCTTTCTGTTAGAGGCAAAGTAGCCCTTCTGAGTCGTTTCGTTGACGATATAGGAAAAGTCATCCACCTTGCTGTTAATTGGTTTCCCCATATTTTGAAGGCCCAGAAACCCTTCTACTTCGTCAAAGGTAATCTCATAAACGTCCAGGCCTCCCAGGCCAACATGCCCGTCTGATGAGAAATACAATTTCCTTTCGCTGATAAACGGAAACATTTCCCTTTGCTCCGTATTAATTTCGGGGCCTAAATTCCTGGGTTCCGAAAACAGTCCGTCTCCCAGCACATCCACCACAAAAATATCGGTCTGGCCAATGCTCCCCGGCATGTCGGATACAAAGTACAGTTGCTTTCCATCCGGACTCAATGCAGGATGCCCGGTGGAATAGTTGTCACTGTTGAACGATACCTCCCGGGCTTCAGTCCATTCCCCGTCCACCTTTGTTGAGGTATATATCTTGAGGTGGTTTATGCCATTCTTATCCCGCTTTAGTTTCTTTCCGTAATTATTCCTGGTGAAATACATCGTGGAATTATCCGGAGAAAAGGACACGCTGGCCTCATGATACTTTGTGTTGATCTCCTTTGAGAATTTAATCGCATTTCGAACGTCATCGGACTCCTCGTTGATTTTAGCTACGTAAAGGTCCAGATAGGGTTGATTGTTCCACTTATACCTTCTGGTATTAAAAAATGCAGAATCCATGGCCGAAGCGTATACCAACTCATTGTCGTTGTGAAATACGGGGGAAAAATCTGAGTACTCTGAATTAATCGCCAGGTTCTTGATTTCGTACTTTTGCTCTGCACTCAGGATATTGTCCAGGACGACTTCATTTGCTGCTGCCGCGTTTTCCCCCTTTATGCCGGCCACATCGCCATCTGCCAGCTTGCGGTTGTAAAGCCGCATAAGCCGCTTGGCCCTTGCATATTTACCGGTGCCTTTTAAACTATGGGCATATTTAAAGAGATTGTCGGCAGACATATCATTGCCGTAACGCTTGTATAAAAGGTCGTACCACTTATACGCCGCCTCCATATTTGTATTGTAATAATGCGAATCGCCAGCTTTTTGAATGATATCAGGAGCATAATTCTCTGCCCCTTTGTCTAGCGCTAACTCGTACAGTTTTGCCGCTTCGGCATACCACATTTTATCGAAATACTGATCTGCTTTTTGTATCAATTTGCCAGTATTTGGTGTCTTGGTAAAAGATGGCTGTATCCCTTGATCTACCACGGAATTCTGATCATCGCCGGAACTGAATTTGGAATTTGCCCCGGAGCTGATATCTGCCGTGGCTTCCTCACCTGCCGGAGCGGGGCTGCTATCGGCTATTTCCAGGATCCAGATATCCCCGTCAAAGTCCGTGCTCCTCAAAAAATTGGTAGCGTCCACGGCCTCCATCCCATTGAGGAGGTGTTCTAAATATACATATCGCAACCCGGTGTCGGGATGTGTGATAAAGGCGGCTTTTAGGTCGTTCCGCTTTAACTTCTTTATGTGCTTTTTGGCATTTTTTTCTTTGCTGTAAACTCCGGTAACCAAATAATACCCGTTGTTAACGCCCGATAATTTGCGAAATTCCCTTGTGGGAATGTCACTGTATTTGGCAGCCTTAAGGAACTCCCCGTGGTCTGAAGCTTCCCTTGCTTTTTGGTGCGCATTTTCATCACCGCTTTTTTCGAAAGCAGAAGCGTATTCATTGTTATCCGGAACAAAGGAACTATCCTGTATGCCCTGCGCAAAAAGCCCCGGGGTAAGCAATAATATACAGGCAATGGTAAGTTTTTTCATGGCAGGCTCGATTAGTACAATCCAGGGGCTTTGATTGGGGTTCCCCCTTGCAATCCACAGAATTCTTGGGGAAATTTTGCGGGTTCCTGGGCGATCTTAGTTATTTTTTGTTTTTAAAATTTACATGAAGCCGAAAGAAATCTGAATTCCACATCGGCTAATTACAGCATCATCTCCTATAAGTAAACGCCCGGATCCGGAGTTTCGTATATAATGAAATGCCCGGATATTCCCTGTGCTCCGGAGCTCCCAGAACCTGTTTTAGGCAAAAAGGGTGTTTTACTTGTTAGATGCTCGAATAAATCATAGCCTGCCGTCTGGGCTAAAGGGCGTTTGTTCATCTAAAAGAACACCGGCGCCACAGTAATTACCCACACGCTCAATCCCGTGAAAGGGAATATAAAGGCAGGCTTTCAATATTCGGTCTAAAAGTAGCATTCGGAGGGAGGTTTCTTTCATTTTTGTTGTGAATGAGGGGATATATGTAGTCAAATGCTGTATTCAATACCACGTCCTGCATTTTTTTGGGCGGATTTTTGTGCCGGGAGCGGTAATACCGGGGACGATAAGGAGGTTAAAATATAATATATTAAAAAAATACCAATAAGTATATGTTTTTGCTGGACGGTTGTCGCTGGTGAGCGGGCATAAAAAAGCACCGCTTGCGGTGCTTTATGTATTCGGCCCAAAGAGGCTTTTATTTTTCATTTTTTTCCTCCAGCTTATCATCTTCCTTCGAGGCATCTTTGAATTCTTTTATGCCACTGCCAAGACCGCGCATTAATTCCGGAATTTTTTTTCCTCCGAACAGGAGGAGAACTACCATAACAACGATGGCAATTTGCCAGGGTCCGATCACCAGAAAGGTAAATAATGATAACATAGTCTTATTGTTTTAATGGATAACAAAGGTACTAAAAAAGTAATTAGTTTAGTGTTAATAGTAACGCAGAGAACTAATTTTAATTGTAATGGGCGTATTTTGTATTTTCAACGTAAAAATTGCACCTTCACCCGGCCGGGTGAAGGTGCAATTTCTCTAAGATGTAATTTATTATTCATTACGAACCTTATCTTTGTGCTTTATGGCCCGGAAAGGAAGAAAAAGAAAGGAAATCAGAAGAAAGCTTCTGCACAAGTATCGCTTGGTTATACTTAACGAAAGTACTTTCGAAGAAAAGATATCTTTTAAGTTAAGCCGGCTCAACGTCTTTGTTACCGGCACGCTATTCATTATTGGATTAATCGGATTAACTACTCTTCTTATTGCTTTTACCCCTTTAAGGGAGTATATACCGGGGTATTCCTCAACAAGGTTGAAACGACAGGCAACCGAATTGACCTATAAAACCGACTCCCTGGTGAATGTTTTAAATTATACTAATAAGTATTTGAATAATATTCGGATGGTGCTCCGCGGGGATATCGAAAACAATGAGATTAACAGAGATTCCCTGTTTGAACAATTTAAGATAGACCCGTCTACCGTGGATCTTACCCCTATCAGGGAAGATTCAATCCTGCGCGCATCTGTGGCCCTGGAAGACAAATACAATCTCTTTGAGCGGAATACCGGCAATAGCGGCCTTGTTCTGTTCTCCCCTGTTGCCGGTACTTTATCCCATGATTACGACCCTAAGGTGAAACACTATGCCGTGGACGTTGTCGCCCCAATGGATACCCCTGTAAAAGCGGTTGCCAATGGTACGGTAATTTTTTCAGAATGGACGGCGGACACCGGATATGTCATTATTCTTGAGCATAAAGACGGTTTACTTTCCGTCTATAAGCACAATGGTTCATTAAATAAGGTCCAGGGCGAAATCGTCAGGGCGGGCGAGGTCATTGCTTCTATCGGAAATACGGGAGAATTTACCACCGGGCCCCACTTACACTTCGAGCTTTGGACCAATGGAAGTCCCGTAAATCCGCTGGACTATATCGATTTTAAATAAATCAGATGTCGCTAAAATCACTGACAGCAAGGATATTTGCCGAAATCATTGCCAGGAAAACCTCCCGATGGGTAAAAAGGCCCGTTACAACTCAGGAAAGGGTGTTTAAACAATTAATTTCAAAGGCAAGGGATACCACCTTTGGCAGAGATCATCATTTTCAGGAGATTAGCAGTCATTCCGATTTCGTTCGAAAAGTTCCCGTACGCGATTATGAGGCCCTCAGGGAATATGTTGCGGAGGTAGTTGCGGGGAAAGAAGATGTTTTATGGCCGGGCCAACCGGAATATTTTGCAAAAACCTCCGGAACCACTTCCGGTGTAAAGTATATCCCCATTACAGAAGAGTCCATAAAGTGTCAGGTAGAGGCCTCCAGGAATGCCATTCTCAACTATATTCACGAAACCGGAAATGCCGGTTTTGTGGACGGCCGATGGATATTTCTTCAGGGGAGTCCCAAACTCAGCGAAAAAAACGGCATTAAACTGGGAAGGCTTTCAGGAATATCGGCTCATTATGTGCCTGGGTACCTTCAAAAAAACAGATTGCCCAGTTGGGAGACCAATTGTATAGAAGACTGGGAAACCAAGGTGAATACGATTGTAGAGGAGACCATTCATGAAAATATGACGTTGATCGCCGGAATACCTTCCTGGGTGCAGATGTACTTCGAAAAATTACATGTCAGGACCCATAAAAAAGTGGGTGAAATCTTTAAAAAATTTGAATTGTTTGTATACGGGGGCGTCAATTACGAACCCTATCGGGCCAAATTTGAAAATTTAATAGGTAGAAAAGTAGCCAGTATTGAATTATTTCCTGCCAGTGAAGGTTTTTTTGCCTACCAGGATTCCCAAAAGGAAGTGGGCATGCTCCTATTATTGAATTCTGGCATTTTCTATGAATTTATCCGGGCGGATTCATTTTACGAAGAGGACCCCGCCAGAATTACACTGAAAGATGTGGTGATTGGCGTAAACTATGTGATGATCATTTCTACAAACGCCGGGTTATGGGCGTACAATTTAGGAGATACCGTTCAGTTTGTTTCAATTAGCCCCTACAAGATCGTGGTCTCGGGGAGAATTAAGCATTTTATATCTGCCTTCGGGGAACACGTGATTGCCAAGGAAGTTGAGGTAGCCATGCAACACGCCATCGCGGCTACGGACGCGAGAGTAAATGAATTTTCTGTTGCCCCGCAAATCACCCCCGGGGACGGTGAACTGCCTTACCACGAATGGCTGATAGAGTTTGAGCACCTCCCCTCAGACATGCCAAAGTTCAAATCAGTCCTTGATACCTCGCTCCAGAAGCAAAACAGTTACTATTTTGACCTTATTGATGGTAAAATTCTGCAATCCTTAAAAATTACAGGCGTACGCCGGGGAGGCTTTACGGCTTATATGAAATCCGTTGGGAGGTTAGGGGGGCAAAATAAAGTACAGCGCTTGTCTAATGACAGATCTGTGGCGGACGCCCTGTCAGCTCAGAAGATTGAAATCTGAACCGGGGACCATTACAATAAGGCGTAGAAAGCAGTTGCTACTGTGATCCTGGGAAAGTGCCGGCCTGCATTATTGCGCTTCTTGTTCACCAAAGGCCCATTTGTCGGCGTACATTCCATAGACCAGGCCAATTTCATTTTCCAAAACATATTTCTCGTCCTTACCAGGATCAAAATTAACATGGTAGACATACACCCTGATCCCTTGTTTTTGAAGTTCCTGCAAAAACCTGGTCTTCCTGGCGATTATCCGCCTTGAAATAGCGACGTGCTTTATCTTGTTGGCGATCAAATAGGAGATTTTATCCCCTGACAGCTCGGTTAAAGGTTTTTGAGAAATCATGGCTGAAATATTATTCCTGGAAGCCTCTTCAAGGGCCATCGGGCTGAACAATTCCATGATCAACCTGCTTTTGTCCACAAATTTTGAAGCAAATCTAACGGGCTCATTTATCTTATCCGTAATTAATATGGCATCGGGGTGCGCGGCAAACCAGGAGTTTATTCCCTGCATATCCAGGGTGTTGTATTTCCCATAGATCTTGTGTTTTTTAAATTCTGCGAGGCTTACAGGGAGCTCACCACCGTAATCCGTGAAACGGCTCCACATATTCCAGTCATGGGCTGCCACAAATTTTCCATCTGTGGTTTCAATGATGTCAAGTTCAAAAAGGCGAAATCCCTTTTCGTAGTTCTGGTCCAGGGCTTCCTTTGTATTGGTGGATTTAACTCCGTTGACTTCTCCACCGGCATGTGCAATATATCGATCATTACTCGGTTCAAAATCCAGGGATTCTTTGGGAAAATACTGTTTGGTATCAATAATGCCGGCGGGAATGGGGATTTCCAGGCGAATACTCAGATCATCAACGGTCTCCTGGAGGCGATCATTAAAATTGTACATGACATAGGCTTGCCTGCTACCGATGGAACTCAGCACCTCAAACCCCATTTCTTTTAAAACAGGGGAGAATTTTGACAGGCTTTTTGATGCAGAGTCATGGGCAAGCAATATATACGTGGCTTTATTTTGTTCCAGTAATTTAAGTGTTTCAATAAATTTTGACGCCTCGGCTTCATCCCCGTGCGTATCAAAAGAACGGGATTCATACTTTTCAGAAGAATTAAAATGAACAATGGTCAATCCCCGGGAAGGGTGGAAGGTTTCACCCTGGAGGGTAAAACTGCTTCGCTTACGTGCATTAAAACCGTTGCTTTGTATGGTTATAATATGTTCCGTGGAGTTTTGATCCCCGGGAGCATCTCCTACACATCCATGAGAGTATCCGGTTTCCATCAGGAGGAAACACGTTAAAATCCCTGTGAACCTCAGGGCCCTTAATTGCCATCTGTTTTTTTCCATCGGTCTTTACAGTTTTCTGCCATGCGGAAGTCTGCAAATATGAACGCAAATACAGGCATCTTAGTATAAATACCGGGTGCAGGCTTACCGCGTAAAATAGATGGGGAGAACCTGACTAAAAAGAAATGGTATCTGGCCACAACAATTTATTGTAATTTTGTGCCTTAATATGAAAGGCCTTAATAACACGACCAGGGCGCAGGAATCCACAAATGCCATAGAGCGGCTTTATATTACCATGCGCCATTTATTTAACAGGGGCTTTTACAAGCCTTTGGGGGTTTCGGGTGAAACATTAAGAAATGCACTTTTGCAGTTGCGACCCGAAATATACGGGTCGATCGCCGAGGAAAAGGCCGAACTCAACGGCCTTATTTATGTACTCGAACGTCTGCCGGAAGGCATAGAACAATGCCGTTTTATTAATCTTACCTCCGACGAAGGCTACACAAAATCTCATTTTAAGGCCATTATCCCGCCTAAACGCCGACGGAATTGCTACCGGATAGATGATGAGCAAATGAATATTGAAATCACCAGGGGCCGTTCAGACATTTATGATATCCTGACGCATCTTACCTTCCTTTTTATAGAATCAAGGAAGATCTGCGACAAAGTATTGATTCAGGATACAGATAAGACCATCAGGGATTGGAAAAAACTGGAAGGTGCCGTACAAAAAACAAAATTGTCCCAGGAGGAAAAAGAAGTGGCGCTGATACACACGGCTACTATTTTAGGAAGGTCTTTTTCGGAAATCGTAGAAATTTATGGAAAACTGGGGACCAAAAAAGACCCGGAGCGATTTCTTAAAATCGTCTACTGGCTCGGGAAACTGGCCATTGAAGAAGAAATTGGCGATGAAAAGAGAACCATCACATTCAGCGCTTTGCTAAGGGAACGTCTGGGTCATCATATTCATGGGGAACGCTGGGCAAATACCATTAAGGAAACACTCAATAGGGCGGGCCTTTTGGAAAGGCCTATCCACATTATCAGTGCCAATATGCACAGTGTTGTCAATTCCCTCTATGCCCGGAAAGCCCTGGCCAGGGAATTCCCGAACAACAGAACCCTGGAAATATTCGAAGCCCTGAGTTCCGAAAGCAACAGGGGTCTTCGCAGAAAAGTACTATCGTTTGCCAGGAAAAATGGGATGATAGAAATCAATGATATCTCCGGCACCAACATTGATGTTCAAATCTTTGATATGGCCAAATTAGCGGAGGATGTCTGCTGTTATGAAGTTCCGGCCGGTGTTCCGGAAGACGAAAAACCTGTTATATTTGTAATGGACTATGCCTTTGGGGAGCAGGCCTACGAAACAATAGATGAGCTTTTAAAGCCGTACAAGATTAAAAAGAAACAGGGATTCTATCTGGATATTGCCTCGATTTCCATTATGGGAAAAGCGGGAATTCTGGAAGGAGGTAAAGGAGATCTTATGATACCTTCCGCCCATATATTTGAAGGAACGGCCGATAATTACCCGTTTAAGAATGAATTGACCGGTAGTGATTTTCAGGGATATGGCCTGAAGGTACTCGAAGGCACTATGGTTACCGTACTGGGGACCTCATTGCAAAACAGGGATATCCTTAAATTCTTTCACGAGTCTACCTGGGGAGTTATCGGACTGGAGATGGAAGGGGTTCATTATCAGAAGGCGGTACAGTCTGCCTCAAAGATCCGGAAAAGTATCCGGAATGATGTAAAAGTGAGGTACGCTTACTATGCCTCGGATAATCCGCTGGAAACCGGCAGTACGCTTGCATCGGGAGGATTGGGGACTACAGGTGTAAAACCCACCTATCTGATCACCGACAAAATTCTAACACAAATTTTCAATTCAAACTAATGGAAAACCATGGATCGCCGAATAATCCGGGTACGGATGAGATAGATTTGAGACAATTGCTTCAGGTAATAGGGAAAGGCTTCAATAACATGTTCAAGGCATTTTTACGACTTTTTCTCTATCTGAAGAGGAGTATCCTCAAATTGGTCATATTGGCTGTTGTTGGCCTGCTGGTTGGGTTTGGCCTGAACCAGATCGTCACCAAGCGACTCAAGACAGAGGTCATTGTCAAGCCGAATCTGGAGAGCAAGAATTACTTATATGATGTCGTTGCGGAAATCCAGGCAAATGTCCGCGCCAGGGATACCAGTTTTTTTGGTGAAATGAGGATCGATGTTGAAAACCTAAAGGGTTTTGAAATAGACATAGCACCCGTGGAGGACTTTGATAAAAAAGGGAATTTGGATGATGATCTGAAATATCTTGAACTCCTTGAAAAATTTCGGGGCGACGATATTATTACCGATGTGGTTCGCACAGAGATCCTCAATAAAAGTGCATTGAATCACAGGATCACCTTCTACTATAAAATTGAAGACAAGGGGAAGCTCATCAGTGAAAAACTCTTATCCTATATAAACTCCAATGCGTACTTCAATGAGCTGGTGGCCATTAACAGGGGCAATGCAGAAGAACGCATACGCCAAAATCAAAACCTGGTGGAACAAATTGATGGCCTGGTGACCAAATATTCGGAGAAAATGTCCAGGGATGAGCCGCGGGGCGAGGGACAAATAGTACTGGATGATGAGGAACAGTTAGACATTCCCGGACTTTTGGGGTTAAAGAATGGCCTTATCAGGGATATTGAACGTAAAAAAATTGAACTCCAAAGTCACAGGGAGGCAATTCGCATAATAAATGTCGGTAAAACACAGGAAGTTCAAGAATCGTTTTTCGGCAAGAACATCGTACTCATTCCATCGGTCCTTATCATCTTATTTATTTTAATTGACATCATTAAATTCCTTAACCGAAAGTCAAAGGAAATGCAGCTTCAATGAACGGTCCTGATGCACGTAAAAATATTTTGATTACAGGAGGGGCGGGCTTCATTGGAAGTAATTTTATCCCATTTTTTCTTGAAGCAAACCCCGCGCTGGGTGTTGTTAATCTCGACAAACTCACCTATGCCGGCAGTCTCGATAATCTGAAAGACGTCAAAGGTAATAAGAGGTATATTTTCGTCAAGGGAGATATTTGCGACAAGGACCTGACCCGTTCCCTGTTTGAGGAATACCACATAAGCGGGGTGATACACTTTGCCGCTGAATCCCATGTGGACAATTCTATTGAGCGCCCGGCCCATTTCATAAAAACCAATATTGAAGGCACTTTTGTGCTTCTGGAAACGGCCAGGATCTGTTGGTCATCGTCAAAAGACCAGTGGGGGGAAAACCGGTTTCATCACATTTCAACAGATGAGGTTTATGGCAGTTTGGGCGAAGGTGGATTTTTTACAGAACAGACGCCTTATGCACCCAACAGTCCCTATAGCGCATCAAAAGCGGCTGCTGATTTTCTGGTCAGAAGCTATCATCACACCTATGGGCTCAACACGGTAACCAGTAACTGTTCCAACAACTATGGCCCGAAACAACATGATGAAAAATTGATACCCACGATCATCAGAAAGGCATTAAAAGGGGAACCAATCCCCATCTACGGAGATGGCAGCAATATAAGGGATTGGTTGTATGTACAGGATCATTGTGAGGCCCTCCAACTGGTTTTTCAGAAGGGCAGAGCCGGGGAAACCTATGCCATCGGCGGCGACAATGAGCATAATAATTTGTACATTGCCCGCATCGTATGCACTGTCCTGGACCATCATCAGCCGAGGGCAAAGGGGAGTTATACGGAACAGATCACCCTGGTCGAAGATCGCCCGGGACATGATTATCGTTATGCCATAGACTGCAGTAAGATCAGAGATGAACTGGGTTGGGAAGCCGGGGAAGATTTCAATTCAGGTCTTCAGAAGACTGTGCAGTGGTATTTAAAAAAATACAGAACAGTATAAAAATTTTATTGAGCCGTTGGCGATCCTCAGATAACGGTTGGGCAGGTATAATATGGGACGTATCCCGGACCACCTGCTTTCAGGATTGTCCGGTTTGAGAAATAATTCTTATGAAAGGAATTGTATTGGCAGGAGGCACAGGTACCCGTTTGCACCCCATTACCCTGGCGGTAAGCAAGCAACTAATGCCTGTATACGACAAACCGATGATCTACTACCCCCTGGCTACCCTGATGGCAGCAGGGATCCGGGATATTCTGATCATTACCAGATCCAGGGATGCTCCTCTTTTCAGTGAACTCCTGGGAGACGGATCACAGTTGGGATGTAATTTCACCTATGCCATACAGGATGATCCGGGCGGTTTAGCGGAGGCCTTTATCATTGGAAATGATTTTATCGGGGCTGACAAGGTTGCCCTTATTTTGGGAGACAACATTTTTTACGGATCGGGGCTTTCTGCCCTGCTGCAGCAAAACAGCGAACCGGATGGGGGCATTATTTATGGCTATCACGTCACGGATCCGGAAAGATACGGGGTAGTGGAATTTGATAAATCGGGAAATGCCATATCCATTGAAGAAAAACCTCATAACCCTAAGTCGAATTATGCTGTTCCGGGGATCTATTTTTATGACAATGAAGTGATTGCCATTGCCAAAAGTATTCAACCCAGTGATCGGGGGGAGTTAGAGATTACCGATATCAACAAAGCATACCTGAAGAGGGGAAAACTCAAGGTCAGTATAATGGACAGGGGTACTGCCTGGCTGGATACCGGCACCTTCAGTTCACTGATGCAGGCCTCGCAGTTCGTTGAAGTCATAGAAGAACGCCAGGGCCTTAAGATTGGCGCCATTGAGGAAGTTGCATATACGCAGGGGTATATTTCTAAAAAACAATTGCACCAATTAGCCAAACCACTGATAAAAAGCGGATATGGGGACTATTTAATGAAATTGGAATAACTGTATCCCAAATAAGAATGTTCTAAAGTGACCGTCGCAACGACCAATATAACAGATTGCTACCTCATTACCCCGAAGGTCTTCAGGGATGAGCGCGGCACCTTCTTTGAATCCTACAATGAGCGGGCCTTTATGGCAACGCCGGGGCTTTCGGTATCCTTTGTACAGGACAACCATTCCATTTCCAATACGGGCGTTTTACGTGGATTGCATTTTCAGTCCGGGAAGTATGCCCAGGCCAAATTGGTAAGGGTGGTAAGGGGAGAAGTACTGGATGTAGTAGTAGACATCCGGAAAAACAGCCCCACCT
Source organism: Eudoraea sp. (assembly GCA_035312365.1). Classification (GTDB taxonomy): domain Bacteria; phylum Bacteroidota; class Bacteroidia; order Flavobacteriales; family Flavobacteriaceae; genus JAFMPW01. The sequence continues at coordinate 13,491 of DATGCB010000497.1, forward strand.
TTGGCGCCCATTTTAAAGTAAGACTATCCGGGCAGAATCACAGGATGTTATTCATCCCCAAAGGTCTGGCACATGGATTCCTGTCGCTCACGGACGATACCGTATTTATCTACAAATGCGATGCATACTACAACAAAGAGGCCGAGGCGGGCATTATATACAGTGATCCGGACCTGAATATCGACTGGGAATATCCGACAGAAAAGTTGATACTATCCAAAAAGGACCGTGAGCTTCCTCCTCTTAAGGACCTGGCGATATGAAACGCGTATTGGTCACGGGGGCCGATGGACAACTCGGAAAATGCCTGCAAAAAATTTCAAAAAAATATCCCGATCTGAATTTTGATTTTATGGGTGCCCATGGCTTCGACATTACGAAAGCCGATCAGGTGGAGGCAGTGTTCAATTCGGAAACATACGATTACTGTATTAATTGTGCAGGATATACAAATGTTGAACAGGCCGAAAAAACCCCGGAGAAAGCCTTTGCCGTCAACTCCGAAGGCGTTCGCCTGATTGCTCTGGCCTGCAGGCCCCGCGGTATTATAATGGTTCATATTTCTACGGATTATGTTTTCGACGGGGAGAAAGAAGGGCCGTATGCAACAACAGATAAGCCGAACCCCATCAATGAATATGGCAAATCGAAGCTGGCCGGAGAGCAACATGTTCAGAAAATTCTGGATGCCTATTATATTATCCGGACATCGTGGCTGTATTCCGAATTCGGGCATAATTTCTATAAATCCATCCTGGCGAAGGCAAGAAAAGGGGAAACACTCTACATTACGGATGCTGAAAAAGGTTGCCCAACAAATGCCAACCACCTGGCGGCTTACCTGCTCGACACCATTCTCGATGGGAAAAAGGAGTATGGTGTTCACCATTTTACGGATGGTGAGGCGATGTCCTGGT
>DATGCB010000498.1:0-2651 GCA_035312365.1 Eudoraea sp.
TATTCCTTTGCGGGTCTTTGTAACGGTCATAGATCAGGAATTTCAGGCCCAGTCTGTTCCTGTAAAAATCGGTTCTGGAGGCGTCAATGCCAAAATTAGAGAAGGTGATGTTCTGGTTTTGAAAGGTGCCTTCGTAGTTCAGTTCCAGTGCTTCAAACAACAGTCCATACCGCAGCGATAAATCACTCCCCCAAATATTTGACTGGGTGTTTAACAAACTATGGTCCTGTTGCTCAAAAAAAAGTCCTGCTTCCAGTTGCAGAACGTTCTTCCCTATGGCATAGGCACTTACCGAGAGTCCGGGTCTGTTGGAATTAATAACATCCGTGTATTGAGAATAGGCGGTTAAAGACGCCAGAAAGGGAATTATTAAAACAAATTGTCTCATTATTGTTGTTCTGTGTTACAGTATTCTGGCCTTCGACGGGACATCTTACCGGATTTTTTAATATGCCCGTGGTATGCCCCTCACCGAAGTCATCGGGGAAACAGCACCCGCTCACTGATTACTAAATGGCTGATTTATAATTATTTTATGACTTTTGTACTGTTAATACAACGTTGGAATTGTATTTTTGATATAAATTTTTTAAAGAATATGGCTTTTTTAAAGACGATTTTAATATTACTTCTCGGGTACTATCTGCTTAAAATACTGGCAAGATGGTTTGCCCCCAGGTTGTTCAGCTATGCAGCCAAAAAAGCTGAAAAACACTTCAGAGAGCAATTTGGCACCTTCCGGGGGCAGGGGTATGAAGAGCAGCAGCAGCCTGGAGATGGAAGTACAACCCGCAAATCGACCCATAGAAATAATTCTTCAGAGCATATAGGAGAGTATATCGATTTTGAGGAAATAGAATAACCAATACCGCTATACCGCCTGATGAAGAAAGGGATTGCCGCTTTATTTGTTCATTTTTTTGCCTTTGCTTTTTTTACTGTTGCTTCCCTGGCTTATTTCTATCCTGTGCTTCAGGGGAAAACCATCCGCCAATCCGATATTGAGCAATTTACCGGTATGGCGAAAGAGCAAAATGATTTTCGAAAGAAGACCGGGACGGAACCTTACTGGACCAACAGTGCCTTTGGCGGGATGCCTACCTACCAACTCGGTGCGTACTACCCGCATGACTACGTTAAAAAGTTAGACAGGTTCATTCGGTTTTTACCCAGACCCGCGGACTATCTGTTCCTCTATTTTATTGGCTTTTATATTTTGCTTTGCTGTCTGAAAGTGGATTACCGGTTGGCTGTGATCGGAGCCCTTGCCTTTGGTTTTTCTACCTATTTTATCATCATCCTCGGAGTGGGTCATAACGCCAAAGCCCATGCAATCGGATACTTACCCATGTTATTGGGCGGCATCATTCTCATGTTCCGTAAAAAATACTTTTGGGGATTCTTGCTGACGGCGATTGCCATGGCACTTGAGGTGGGAGCCAACCACTATCAGATGACCTATTATTTTATGCTCCTGGTGCTGATTATAGGGGTGGTCTATTTGATCGATGCCATTCGAAGGAGAAAACTAAAACACTATTTTACAGCCGTAGGTCTTCTGTTTGTCGCGGTTTTACTGGGGATTTCGGCGAATGCCACTTCCCTGATGGCAACCAAAGAATATGCCGAATGGAGCACACGTGGAAAATCAGCGCTTACCATGCGCCCGGATGGTTCCGTAAAAGAAAAAACCGACGGATTAAGTAGAGAGTATATCACTACCTGGAGCTACGGGATTGTTGAATCCCTCAACCTGTTTGTTCCCCGTCTTTTTGGAGGGGCATCCGGTGAAAATCTTGGAGAGGATTCCAAAGCCTATGCCTATTTAATCGACCAGGGACTGCCCCGAACCAGGGCATTGGAATTTTCAGGCAACCTGCCCTTGTACTGGGGGGATCAACCAGGGACATCGGGGCCAGCCTATATTGGGGCCATCGTATTTTTTCTCTTTATACTTGGATTATTTCTGGTAAAGGGAAAACTAAAATGGTGGCTATTGGGAGGAACGCTGATGTCGCTCTTCCTTTCCTGGGGAAAGAATTTCAGCTTGCTGACAGATTTTATGATTGATTATTTCCCGCTTTATGACAAATTCCGGGCCGTATCATCCATCCAGGTTATTTTGGAGCTTTGTGCCCCTGTGCTGGCCGTGATGGCACTGGTTTGCCTTTTGAAAGTAACAACCCCTGAGGAGAAAAAAATGCGGGCCCTGAAGTATAGCTTCTTAACTACCGCCATTCTGGGGGCGGGGTTGTTCCTGGCAAAAGGGATGTTCGATTTTTCAGCGGCAAGCGATGCTGCCTATCAGCGCTATTTTGGGGATGAAGTTATGACAATGATCATACGGGACAGGGAGGCCGTTTACATAAATGATACGGTTCGCTCCCTTGTTTTTGTGCTGCTCGCAGCCCTGGCAATATGGGGCTTCCTCAAAGGGAAGATAAAACAAAACGTATTGATCATTGCAATGGGTTTACTCATCGTAATCGATATGGCCCTGGTGGACAAACGCTATGTGAATAAAGACAATTTTGTGAGGAAGCGGCAAATGGACCAGCCCTTTCAGGAAGCCGAATATGACAAGAGGATCCGTGAGGATAAGGAGATTTTCAGGGTGTACGACCCGTCCCAGGGATTTGACGGAGCCCGGA
>DATGCB010000499.1:0-15495 GCA_035312365.1 Eudoraea sp.
GCTGAACAGCTGAAGGACACAGGCATACGATATTTTATGGGTGCACATTGCACGGGGATTGAACCTGTGTACCAAATAAGAGAATGGGCAGGTTTAAAAAGAGGTGAATGTATTGTAGGTTCTGTAGGTGCAATTTTTGACCTTGATAGAGGCTTTACGACAGGTGCATTAACCAAATAGTTCATTAGACATATATTCAAAACAAAAAAGAATGGATGCACAACAATATTTATAATGCATAAAACGCGCCGTACACTAGTCCGTTAGACACCACTAAACCTAAATAGAATGGCAGAAGTAAATTTATGGTCCCGGAGGAAATTCAGCAAAGCAGTTATCTCGCTCCAGGCACTTGTTGCTGCTGGTGCATTAAACATTCCTATCGCTTGTTCTACTAAAGAAGGCCGGCGTGGAGGCAAAATTTTATCACCTTCGCTAGAGAAACTTCTACAATTAGCCATGGATGAGATCATCCCCTGCACTGATAAAATGCCAGCTGCTTCAGAAGTACAAGGTGTACAATACATTTTTGGCGTTTTAGAGGAATATCCCGATCTAATTGATGGATTCATACAGATTCTATCAGAGCTAGAACAACAAAGTGAAACATCAGAGCGTGATTCCTTCAAAAATTTAAATAGGGACTCCCGAATTACTGTTCTCAAACAGTATGAAAATAAGAAACCTGACAACTTTTCGGTGTTGGTGAATTTTGTTTATGAAGGTTACTACATCAATGAAAAGGTATGGGAATTAATTGGATATGAACCCTATACGACCCTTTCAGCCGGACCGGAAATGAAACCATTCAACGAGCAGCTTTTGGACCGTGTCAAGCAAACACCTGCTCTTTACAAAAAAGCATAATCTTATGGCTGACAAAAGAATTGATGTTTTGGTTATTGGATCGGGGGCGGCAGGAGGAGCACTGACCTGGCGATTAACGGAAAAAGGAGTTAAAGTAGTTTGCCTGGAGCAGGGAGGTTGGGTAGAACCGGCCACTATGGCGTCGACACAACCCAATTATGAAAGTCAACTGATACGGGGAAACTGGCATCTGGATCCCAATATTAGACGACGGCCGGAAGATTATCCGGTCATGGTGGAGGGGGAGTACAAAGTAAATATTGCCATGTTCAATGCCGTAGGTGGAACTACTATTCACTGGCAGGGTCATTTCCCGCGATTTCATCCGTCTGATTTCAGGGTCCGGTCACTGGACGGTATTGCTGACGACTGGCCAATTACCTACGCCGAGCTCGAGCCGTACTACGACCTCAACGATCAGATGGTGGGTGTCTCTGGTATTTGTGGTGACCCGGCCAACCCACCGCGATCACCCCGGCAAACGTCACCACTACCCTTGGGTAAATTAGGGGAAACGCTGGTGGGCGGATTTGAGAAATTGGGGTGGCATTGGTGGGTTTCCGATCAGGCCATTCTATCTGAAAGTTATAAAAACCGCCCAGGATGTATGTTGCATGGTAAATGCATGTTCGGTTGCCCTATTGGGGCAAAAGCCTCTACCGATCGCACTTACTGGCCTATATCGCAGGCAAAAGGGGCAGAGATCAGACCATGGTCCAGGGTAAAAGAAGTGACCGTCAATAAACAAGGTAAAGCAGACGGAGCACTATATTTTAACAAAGCAGGCGATTTGGTTGAAATAAAAGCTAAGGTAGTTGTTGTCTGTTGCAATGGCATCGGAACACCTCGGCTATTGCTCAATTCAACATCCAAGTTTTTTCCGGACGGTTTGGCCAATTCTAACGGTATGGTAGGTAGGAATTTTATGTGCCATCCCTATGTGTTCGGCAATGGAGATTTCGATGATGAACTGGACGGCCATATCGGACCCATGGGAATACCCCTGATGAGCCAGGAGTTTTACGAAAGTGATCCTAAGAGAGAATTTGTGAGGGGATTTACGTTGCAAGGCGAAAGGACATTTGGGCCTTTTTCGCAAAGTATGGATCTACCCTGGGGTAAGGGTCACCATAATGCCTTCTCACAGAGATTCCCTCACCAGGCTGGTGTGTCGGCCATAATTGACGATCTGCCCGATCCGAATAACCGGGTCGAGTTGTCGAAAGAGCAGACGGATAGCCACGGCATCGCTGCGGCAAAAGTAACCTACGCACTAACGGATAATACACGCAAACAAATGGATTTTGCCTGGGAAAAAGTTCAAGAAGTACTTACCGCAGCAGGAGGAAGGAACATCACCAGATTTCCTCTGAACAATGGAGCCCACCTAATGGGGACGGCCAGAATGGGAATTGACAAAAAGAAATCAGTGGTGAACGAAAATAATCAAGCCCATGAAGTTAAAAACTTGTTTATCGTTGATGGTAGTTCTTTTACTACTGCTGCAGGAGTAAACCCCACATCAACAATAATGGCACTTGCTCTTAGAGCGGCTGATAAGATATGGGAAAAAAGGAGAGAATGGAATTGAAACTAAAAGGTCTCTAATATTATGTATATTGCATACCCTTCGGGATACGTCACCATAGACGGAACGTTATATTCAATTTCGGATGACTTCAATATCTCAAATTAATAGCCGATAGTACGAACAAAAGGCAGGGTGGCAGACTGTCTAATCAACAATAATTAAACCAAACAACATGAACAACTCCAACAATTCTTCAATAGTACTTGTAGCAGGTGCCACAGGGTTTTTAGGCAGTGAAATTTGCCGTCAATTGATAGTAAAAAATAAGAATGTAAAAGGGTTAGTTCGTATCACATCAGATTCAAATAAAGTAGCTCAATTAAATGAATTAGGTGTTGAAACAATTATTGGTGACCTGAAAAACACAGACTCCTTAGTAGATTCTTTACATGGAGTTTCAGCAATTATTTCAACCGTTTCCTCAACTTTTTCAAGGAAGGAAGGTGATACCATTCAAACAGTGGACGATGAAGGACAAATTAATTTAATTAATGCTGCTCTCGCTACAGGTGTTAGTCAATTTATTTATGTTTCATTTTGTGAAATGCCGGGTCGGTTTCCTCTGCAAACCGCTAAACGGAAAGTAGAAAAACATCTTGCCGAAAGTGGTTTGAACTATACCATTTTACAACCAACTTATTTTATGGAAGTATGGTTAAGCCCAATGCTGGGTTTCGATTATCCCAATGCCAAAGCCACCGTTTACGGGGAAGGAAAGAACAAGATTTCCTGGATTGCTATAAAAGATGTAGCGTCATTTGCTGTAGCCGCATTGGATAACCCTGCTGCGAAGAAAACAGAAATCGAGCTCGGTGGACCGGAAGCATTAAGCCCGCTTGAAGTAGTGAATATTTTTGAGACAACCAAAGAGAAAAAGTTTGAGCTTCAATTTGTAACGGAAGAAGCAATCACAGCACAAAGAGACGGAACTCAAGACCCATTGAGTGAATCCTTTACCGCATTGACACTGGGCGTTGTGAAGGGAAGTGAAATTGACATGAAAAACACGCTGGATGACTTTCCAGTTCATTTGACCTCTGTAAATGATTATTCCAGAAGGTGAGTGTATATTTTATTTATCGGTGGCGTTAGAGGTTTTGCCTAAGTTCAGTGCTGTTTACCAACAACGCCAAATTGTTGATTCTGGCTTTTAAGAATGAATAAATTAAAATCAAAATATAACGTTTTGGCTCAGTACAAACCCGATAGTTCAAAGCTTTCTACTATCCTATTTGACATTTACTAAACGTTTGCCCACATTACCACATATTAAAAGAAAACAATTTGAATAAAGAATTAATCTCAAAATCATCAATAAATTTAAACGCTTCTTCTACTAAAACCTGGGAGGCATTGGTTGAACCTGAAATAGCAAAAGAGTACTTCTTCGGAGCCGAAATAGTAACAGATTGGAAAGTTGGAAGTCCAATTACATTCAAAGGCGAATTCAAAGGAAATAAATATGAGGAAAAGGGAATACTTTTGAAAGTAGAACCCAATACACAACTTCAATATTCTCACTGGAGCCATTTCGACGGACTACCTGACAGACCAGAAAACCATAGAACTTGGACCTTTTATTTAACTGAAGAGGAGGGAATAACTCAACTAGCTGTCTGTGAAAATAACATACCAACTGCAAAACAAAAAAAGCGCTCAGATGAATTTTGGGGTGAAGTTCTCTTAAAGATAAAGCGACTAGTTGAAAAGTGAAAGACGTGTGGCAACAATGTATAATTGCATTAGGACGATCGTTGGTTAAGAAAATGAAAGCCCTACAAACAATTCGTTTCATGGAAAATAACGTATCTTAAAAGCCCGTACCTGACGGTTATGCCAGACCGATACCCGGCATTATAGAAAAGCGCACAAATACAATTCAAATTTATCCTATATTTACACCCTGTTATTGCATTTATACATATCAAAATCTTCTCTTTGCAGGACACCCCATTTTGTTGGGTAAATTCTCGTCTTAACCATTCCTCATATCGTGAAAGGAAATGATTAGTTCAACCCAGTTAAATTCACAACATTTTTAATAAAAACAGATTGAAAAAGTAATGAAATAAATTGAAATTTATTTAAAGAAGAAATTTGAAAAAATCAATAATAATAATTTCGCTTATTGCAATGGGTTGTAATTCAGATAATACTGAGAGAAACCTCACAAACAGTGATATTGAGAAAATTAAAAACCTACATGAAAACTATCGCGGATATTGGTTGGAGAATGACAGTGCCAAAGTTGTCAGCTTATTCTCCGAAAAGGGAGGACTAATACCTCCGCAAAACCCAGGAAATTTTGTCATTGGACAACAGGCAATCAGCGAATGGTGGTTTTCAGTGATTGACCACACCACGTATCCCATTACGGATTTTGTGTACAAAAGTGATACTTTATTAATCGTTGATTCAAAAACAGCTATTTATGAAGGAGTTTCGACGGTAAGTTGGAAGACGATGAGGGGAGATTCCGTTCTCTCGACCTCTACATCCTCATCAAATTTTGTGACAATATGCATAAAGGAAGATTATGACTGGAAAATACTTCGGCAAATTTGGAATGTCAGACCGGATTAAAGGGCAAAACATCTTTATTAGTAATGTATTTAGAGAAGTAATGCCATTGGCTGACATTAGCTCTAGCAAATAGGACAAAAAGTGATTAATATTATGGCTTTGGCGTGTTTGCAAAGTCCGCCTAATCTTTTGGATTTGGCTTTTAAAATGAATAGGATAAAAACAAATCAAAAAGCTTTGGCTACTAGTGCAGACGGAAACGAAATGGTTTCCTTACTGCCCTATTTGCCATAGCCGAACCGGTAGCACATTAAAATTGAATTGAAACAAATGAACAAATACATACAATCTTTCATAGTTGTTCTGCTAGTATCATGTCAAAATATAAATACGGAAAATTTTGTTATCAGTAATAAGTCATCAAGTACGGATATTTATATTGACAATGATTCCCAGGAACTGGTAAAATGGGCTGCTAATGACTTGGCCAAAGACATGGAGGAAATGCTTGGAAGGAAAATCACGATTCACTATACTAATAAATTCGATACGGAAAAAAAGGGTATTTACATAGGGGAATTTGGCGATAAGTTGATCGAAAGTCTACCAGAAAACTACACCGGCCAGTTGAAGAATAAATGGGAAAAATTCATTATCAAAAAACACAAGGCCAATCTTTTTATAGTAGGCAGCGACATTAGAGGGACAGTATATGGAATATTCGATGTAGCCGAACGAATTGGCATATCTCCCTGGAAATGGTGGGCTGATGTTCACCTTGAAAAAAAGGGGTCAATAGTATTGAACTTGCCTCAAAATGGAATTGAAAATAGTCCTTCTGTACAATATCGTGGTATCTTTTTAAATGATGAAGATTGGGGGTTGCAACCGTGGGCTGCTAAAACATTTGAGCCTGAAATTGGTGATATAGGCCCCAAAACGTATGAACGTATATTTCAATTATTACTAAGACTAAAGGCAAATACCATATGGCCAGCGATGCACCCATCCACAAAAGCATTTTACGCCATCCCTGGAAATCGGGCCATGGCAGAAAAATATCACATATCCATTGGTACTTCGCATGCCGAACCCATGCTCAGGAATAATGTTGACGAATGGGATAAAAAAGCATATGGCGAATTTAATTACTTTACGAATAGTAAGAAGGTAAAGGAATATTGGCAAGAACGAATATCCGAAACTAAAAACGGCGATAACATCATTAGCATGGGAATGCGTGGAATTCATGATTCGGGAATGGAAGGAAATGCTACCAGGGAAGAAAAGATAAAATTGCTTGAGAAAATCATTTTAGAGCAACGGGAAATTCTAATCAAAAACATAAATAAACCCATAGAAAATATACCTCAGGTTTTAACACTTTACAAAGAAGTTTTGGACCTCTACAATGATGGATTAAAAGTTCCTGACGATGTTACTCTGCTGTGGTCAGATGACAATTATGGCTATATCCGGAGGTTAAGTAATCACTCAGAACAGCAACGAAAAGGCGGTAGCGGGGTATATTATCATTTGAGTTATTGGGGTCGTCCGCATGACTACCTCTGGCTCTCTACCACACAACCCGGATTAATATGGTATGAAATGTCCAGAGCCTATCAAAACGGTGCACAAAAAATATGGATTGCCAATGTAGGAGATATCAAACCGGGCGAATACACTGTGGAATTTTTCCTGGACCTGGCGTGGGATATCAACAGTATTGATGAATCGACCATTAAAAAGCATTTGATTGATTGGATTATTAGAGAGTTTGGTAAAGAAAAAGCTGAAGATATTGCTGATGTTGTTGACGAATATTACCGTCTGGCATTTTTGCGGAAGCCGGAATATATGGGTTGGAGCCGAACCGAACCTCAAACAAAAACAAGGATGAGTGAATTTAACCCGGAGGAGATACAACACAGATTGGATGCTTATACAGGTTTAATGAAAAAAGTAGATGCCATAAAACCATTCATTTCAAAAAACCGTGCGGATGCATTTTTTCAGCTGGTTGAATATCCTGTAAAAGGGGCTGCACTGATGAACCAAAAATTCTTGTTTGCACAGCAATCTTTCCTTATAAATAGTAAAGCCGGGAAAGATAAATTTGCGAATAAATCGCAAAGGGCTTATGATGATATTGTTGCTCTCACCCTGTTCTACAATCAAAATTTGGGTGGTGGTAAATGGCAGAATATGATGTCAATGCAACCTCGTAATCTCCCGGTATTTGCAATGCCAGGCTATCATTTAAATGATACCCTTCCTGTTGAAGACATTCAATCAGAACTACAGGAACAAATAGCTCCAATAGCGATACAGGCCAAAGAATATTCTAAAGCTCAGGGTAAAGAGAATTACCAGTGGAAAGTCATTGACGGATTGGGGTACAGCAACTCCAGCGTTACGCTGTTCCCTTTTGAGAATCACATCTTTCATAATGAAAAACCATATGTAGCATATACTTTTGCTATTGAAAAAACCGGAAAGTACCAACTAGAAGTTCGCTGTTTACCTACCCATTCAAATCATTTTGACCACAAGATCTGGATAGAACTAAATGATAAAGAAATTATGGAACATTCCCTTAATACTAAAGGAAGAAGTGACCAGTGGAAAGAAAATATTTTAAGAAATTTTGTTTCGGTCACATGTCCCATAATAATTGATAAAACCGGAAAGCATACTTTGAAAGTGTTAATCAATCAACCGGGGATAGTAATAGATCAAATTGCAATAACCCCGGAAGATCATCAAAAAAACTATGAAATAGTTAACTGATGGAGCTTCTGAAATACTAATAACCAATCACGACAATGTTTAAAAAAATGGCCGCTTAAACCCTTGTTAACCTAAGCTACGCAACAAATTCTAACCGATAGCCACAATGATAAATCCCATGACCGGGTACGTAAAGAACAGATTTTTACTCATCCAAACGGTCTTGCCATGGAATACAGCATTCATGAATAAGCTAACAAAGGGATATAAATCAAAAGACCTATGGAAAAATATACCGTGATGGCTTAGGATCGTCGAAAATATTTTAAGAGCATGTGTTTTTTTGATTCCATTTATGCTCATTCTCTCAATTAAAACTAAAATTCAAAAAATTGGACTTGTGGTTTATTTATTTGGGATTGTCATCTAATTCATTAGTTCGATGATGCATACTTCCAACAAAACCGGTGGAATAAAAGTGCGATTGAATTTATGGTTCCTGCCTATACATCAGCTGTTTGGTTGATAGGAATCGGCTTAATTGGTCAAGATTTTTTCTTTAATATCCCTGGTATACAAAAGGTATATCTGCTACTTTTTCTAATATTTGTATTTTTTCATAGCTACCATTCATTTATCGCATTCAAAAGAATCGAGCATGGTACGGTAGCTAACAACGTATTTAACTTATGGCGGCACCCGTGTGTATGAGCATTGTTTTTCCTGCAAAAAACCTATCTTAGTTACTCGGAATAAACCGAATTACGGGCCTTCTGTGGCTGCCCGCTGCCCTACTTGCCATGGCCCGGACCGATGGCAATAAATGTGAAATATTTTACGCAACGAATGACATTTTACGAAAAAGAACTCAATAGGATAAACGACCTTATTTATTCCAACCAAGGGCAAATAGAAACTGTTATTGCCGTTCGGTGTTATATTGACAATAACTGTGACCTTGCATTGAATTTGGACTTTCTATCCCATATTCATTTTGTTTCTAAATATCATTTGCTACGACTCTTCAAAAGATACTACGGGCTCACACCTGGACAGTATTTAAAAGGTAAGAGAATTGAAAAGTCAAAAGAACGGCTGAAAAATGGAATGTCTGTAACGGAAACCTGTTTTGCTGTTGGATTTGAAAGTGTAGGTTCGTTCAGCACTTTATTTAAAACCAGGACAGGAAAATCTCCTACTCAATATCAAAAAGAGCAACTTTCAAGAAGCAAACTAAATTTCGAATCCTGAACTTTGGAATATCAATAAAAAAATATCAAGATGAGAGTAACAATTATTAGTATTCCTGTTCTGGACCAGGAAAAAGCACTGAAATTTTACACAGAAAAACTGGGCTTTATTAAAAAAAAGGACAAACCATTAGGAGGTGGAAATAGATGGCTGACTTTGGTTTCAAAAGAAGCACAGGATGGACCAGAATTATTGCTGGAACCAGCACCGAACCATTTTGAGCCATCCAAAGTTTATCAGGACGCATTGATGGAAGCCGGTATTCCATATACTCAATTCGATGTGGACAATGTTGACGCTGAATATGAACGACTAACTGAGCTTGGAGTAAAATTCAGTGTAAAACCGTCTACAATGGGAACGACAAAATATGCAGTATTCAATGATACCTGCGGGAATAATATTGAACTCGTGCAAGAACTATAAAACTTCAGCCACCATTGTGTATAAGTAATCGTGGAAATAAAGCCACAACGTAACGTATAAATACAAAATATAGGTCAATGCAGAACTGAAAAGATTATGAGTAGAAGCCCGCTACTATTTATACATGAGACCGTTGTAAACCATTATAAAAGTGACAGAAAAAACCATGCGAATTTCGGCCGAAACAATGCAGAATGTGCTTTATAAGCTGTTCCTTAAATATAAATTCACAAACCTAAAAGCCAAATTACTGGCTCATGTATATACAGAGAGTACTTTGGTCGGTGTAAACTCCCATGGAATCAACCGCGTGCCTCTTTTTATTGAATATGTGGAAAACGGATTGATTAAAATTGATGCTGAAGCAGAAAAAATAGAATCTTTTGGCAGTATAGAACGGTGGGATGGTCATCTTGGCCCCGGCATTGTCAATGCAACAAAGTGTACAAACAGAGCCATAGAACTGGCAAAACAACATGGAATGGGGATGGTGGCATTACGTAACACCAACCACTGGATGAGAGGGGGTACCTATGGAAAACAAGCCGCAGACGCCCATTGCATTTCGATCCTTTTTACAAATACTCAACCGAACATGCCGCCCTGGGGCGGAAAAGACAGCCGTATAGGCAATAACCCATTTGTTGTATCAATACCAAGGGAACAGGATCACGTTGTGTTGGATATGGCAATTTCACAATTTGCATTCGGAAAAATCAACGACTACAGACTGAGAGGTGAAAAACTGCCTTACTTTGGCGGTTGGGATGACAACGATGAACTATCCAATGATCCGGATAAAATTTTATCAAAAGAGCGGGGTTTACCCATTGGGTATTGGAAAGGTTCCGCCCTGTCAATAGTTTTGGATATGTTGGCCACCTTATTGGCAGCGGGAAATTCTACATATAAAATAGGTTTAAAAGATTTTGAAACAGGGGTTTCTCAAGTATTTCTCTGTATTTACCCTGTGGTTTTTAACGATAAAAAATTACAGCAAAAACTCATTGACGAAATTATTGATTATACCCATGACGTAGCGCCCATGCATCCGGGAGATAAGACGTATTATCCGGGAGAAAGAAGCGCACTGACCAAGGCGCGGAATTTGAAAGAGGGAAATGATGTCAACAGGGGTGTTTGGCAAAAGGTGATGACACTCTCTGAAAAATAAAAAAGCGGTTTACTATGCAGTATATATCAAACAGGGCAGTCAATGGTTTACAGAGGTTAAGTGTCTTTTACGATCTTACCCAAATCATTGATTTGGCAATATAGAATGGATAAATTTAAAACATATTACAACTCTTTGGCTCAGTGCAAAACCGATTTGTTTGAAGTCATAATAGGCATTCAGAGGCACGTGCCATATCCGGACCTTTAGCAATAATTATGAGAAAAAGCACCCTCTATAGATTCAGTGCACTATGTGGTTCAATAAGTGGCCTATTCTTAATTATTGGCTGGACGCTAAATATTAATCGTGATTCATTGATCGGTGCCTTTATGGTTTTAATGGCCTATATTCTGGCCATATTTGCATTTATGGGCATTTATGGAGTCCAGTATCATCAACTGAAAATTCTGGGGTTTCTTGGCTTTATTTTCGTAATTGTAGCAAACACGATCTTTGTGCCCTGGTTATTTCTTGATATTGCCCGAATATCCGGAGTGGCTGAACAAGTAGATTGGCAGGAGGTCCAGGACGTTGGTCCGACACATATCATCGGGGTATTTGGCGGTATTGGATTTGTACTGGGATTCTTCTTTTTGGGTGTGGATACGATCCGGGCTAAAGTTTTCAATAAATGGCCTGCGATACTCCTGATTATTGCGGGCACCATGCCCCTTTTTTATACATGGCTGCCTATTGGCAAACTTTTGCCCCGGATAGCGGGACTGGCTTTGCTCGGCTTTAGCTGGAATTTATGGATTTTGTCAAAACCGAAAACAAACACCTTGAAACTAGGCTCATCTAATCATTAAAAAATATTGGTTTCCAGGATACAAAACTATTCCTAATCCCGGTTATAATGCTATCGTCCATTTGCATAAAACTTAAATATCCTACCTTTAAACGACTTGATTTCACGGCCCGAATATGACCATACGAGCCTGACCCTTCTTTGCAATTAAAAAAGAAACGAAAAATCCATAACGAAATATACATTTGAAATTAGTTAAACTATTATTTGCTCTGTTATGGTTTTGCTGCCTGATCAACTGCAATGATCATATGATTAAAGTCCCCGATTCGCCTTATCCTATCAGTAATGATTCCTTTTCCCTGGATACCATAGCACAAGGGTTCACCATTCCGTACGGAATTGCCATCGTCAAAGAAAATGAATACTTTATCACAGACAGGGTTGGGAAATTGTTCCACTTTAAAGATGGCAAACCAACCGAGATAACGGGTTTACCAAAGGTTGAAACCTTTCCCTCCCCGAGAATACCTGCCATAGTACATGGCGGGCTGATGGACGTAAGCATTCATCCCAACTATGCAACCAACTCCTGGATATATATCTCATACCTGGATGCAGATGGCTTCGCGAAGGTTTCCCGGCTAAAGATACGGAACAATGTCGCTACTCAGTTGGAGACTATTTTCACAACAAGAAGCCAAAATTATACAGGGAACGGAATGAGGATAGAATGGCAGGACGATACTCATTTTTTCCTAACGGTCGGAAATACCAAACTATCAACCAAACTAAACCCAATTTTAAATGCACAAGACCTTAAGGATGATGCAGGAAAGATCCACAGGATAATGGAGGACGGGAGCATACCCCCTGACAATCCCGTTTTTGATGGTTTTGCATCACCCACAACTATTTGGAGCTATGGGCACAGAGACGTACAGGGGTTATATTTTGAGGAATCAACCAACACCCTTTTTGGGGTTGAGCATGGCCCTAAAGGAGGGGATGAATTTAATATAATAGAAAAGGGGAAGAATTATGGCTGGCCCCTATTTACTAATGGTATTAATTATGATGGCGCTATAGTTGCTATGATTTCAAAAGATTCCGCCGCTTCATTTACGGTTTTTCCGGAACACTTTTGGACGGTTCCGACCCATGACGGAGGTCGGGCCGTTGCTCCTGCATGCCTGTTAAAAGTTAATGGTAGTAATATTTCGGATTGGAATGATCATTTTCTTTTCGGTTCTTTAGCATTTAGAAGATTGATGAAATACAATCCTGAAACCAATGAAACTTTTGGCCTGAACATCGAAGGCAGGGTAAGGACAATTAAACAACTCCCCAGTGGAGATTTAATCGCATTAGTTGAACGAAACATCCTAAACCAATCAAATGGAAAGATTGTAAGGATCAGTAAATAAATAAGAAAAAGCCCAGAACAACATCATTGCAACAAATCTACTGATTGGTTGCACACCCCATATAAAACCCACTTTTGTGAGTACGCATTACAAGAATAACTTATGAAAAAAGTAAAAATTACTGGTACCAGGTACGTTCTTGCGGTAAAAGACTTGAACAAAGCGGTTAAATTTTATCGAAAAGAGCTTGGATTTAAAACCAGTTGGTCCGCCGATGGTTGGCATTCTGTTTATCGTGATAGTTGCACCGTGATGCTTGGCGAATGTCCGGATGAGCAATCTGCCTTTGATATCAATAATCACTCATATATTGCCTACATTGAAGTGAAAAATATAGATCTGTTATTTAGTGAATATAGTTCAAGGGAAATTGAAATTTTGAGTACCCCTGAAAGTAAACCATGGGGGCAACGAGAATTCTCAATAAGAACCATAGACGGACATCGAATATTGTTCGGGGAAGAAATATAAAATTGACGCAAACGAAGCGTATATTAATCCGGCAACGACACCTGCTATAATTTCAGCGTTCACCCCCCAATTTGAAATTTCTTACTTTTATTCGGCTTGATTTCGTTGCCCGGATTTACTGCCGTAAATTCCAGACCAAAATCTTAATTTAACCGCAATGCCATGTCCTGTAACGTCTTAACAGTATATTCAGGACATGTATGCAAATCTGACGTTGACGATGAAAAAATGACTAAATAATGGTATGGGAAGTAAAATTATCCAGATTACAGGATGTACTGATGGGATTTAGGGGTCACGGTCAAATATAAGAATGTGCTCATTGCTCTTGGTCTTGACGACTTTGAGTTTAAGAAGGAAGAAAAGCGAAGGTTTGAGCTTTTAGAAGAGCATATGGATGTAGAAATCTATGAAGTATCTTCAGCCGATTGGAACAAAAAAACAGAGCCTGAATATGACGATCAGCCATTGCGGAAGGGGCCTTTTACATAGTTTAATTTTCAATTTACGGCTGATTTATAAGGCGGAATACCCCTGCGGATGGTTCCACAACGAAACCATCACCTAACCGCTGGCAAACATATAATACATGAGCATATTAAAAGACATGGCTGAGCTGTTAAAAGCAGAGGTTATTACACAAGAAACGGCAGATAGAATTCAGGATTACTATAAAAATAAAAGCGGGTCTTCAACTAACCGGCTGTTCCTTGTTTTTGGAATCTTTGGCGCGATCCTGGTTGGACTCGGCATTATCCTGATCATAGCCCATAACTGGGACGAACTTTCACGTACGACAAAAACATTCTTTGCTTTTCTACCACTATTCATCGGACAGGTACTCTGCGGCTTTGCCTTAATCAGAAAACAAGACAGCATCGCTTGGCGGGAAAGTGCAACATCCTTCTTATTCTTTTCTGTGGGGGCAAGCATATCACTTGTAAGTCAGATTTACAACATACCAGGAAATTTGAGCTCTTTCCTGCTTACCTGGATGCTCCTTTGCTTCCCCCTGATATACGTGATGAAGTCTTCTGTTGCATCCTTACTGTATCTAATTGGGATTACCTATTATGCGTGTGAAACCAACTATTGGTCATACCTACCCTCCGGATCATATCTATACTGGGTACTACTGTTGTCTGCCTTACCTCATTATTACCTTTTATACAAGAAAAAGCCAATAGGCAATTTTATGATTTTCCACAATTGGATAATTCCGCTTTCGGTAGTGATTACTCTTGGCACCGTTGCGAATACAATGGAGGAATTAATGTTCATAGCCTATATCAGCCTTTTTGGGTTACTTTATTTGATAGGGGACAGAGACTTCTTTATCCATCAAAAGCAAAGAAACAATGGATATAGGATATTAGGGTCCCTCGGTACCATTGTGCTATTGCTTATGTTGAGTTTTGACTGGTTTTGGGAAGGGTTGAGAGGAAAAGATCTGCAATTTAATGAGGTAATCACGGCACCTGAATTTTTCGCATCGGCAATCATATCCTTATTGGCGGCAGGACTCCTGTATGTACATCAAAAAAACAAACCGCTGAACAATATCCAACCATTGGCACCCATATTTATTCTGTTTATTATAACGTTCACACTTGGGCTGTACTCATCAATTGCGGTCGTGCTTATCAATATCTTTGTTTTTGCCATTGGTATTCTTACAATTAGGGACGGCGCCAAACGAGATCACCTCGGGATCTTAAACTATGGGCTATTGATAATTACCGCATTGGTCATTTGCAGATTCTTTGATACCGACCTGAGCTTTGTTATCAGAGGAATTATGTTCGTTTCCGTCGGTGCAGGATTCTTTGCGGCAAATTATTGGATGCTTAAAAAAAGAAGGACAAATGGATAACAAAAAAATACTATTATCTGCATTTATTTTGGTCGCATTGGCGCAATTGTATGTCCCGTCAAAAATGATATGGGACAGGGAGGAAGTATTGGCCACAGGGACAGAATATAAATTCAGGACAGCTCCTATTGACCCTAACGACCCGTTCAGGGGAAAATACATTACGCTCAGCTTTAGTGAAAATACAGTTGAGATTGATAACGAAAAGGACTGGACAAGGGGTGAAAAAATTTATGTTCACTTAACCAAAGGCAATGATGGGTTTGCCAGGATAAGATCTGTTTCAAAAGAAGAATCAACCGATACCCAGGACTATCTTAAGGTTAAGGTGAATTACGTTTCAGAAAATGGTTCCGACAAGCTTACAATAGACTATCCCTTTGACAGATTTTACATGGAAGAATCCAAAGC